>NZ_JARPLC010000022.1:9598-51853 GCF_032350395.1 Limnospira sp. PMC 289.06 | reverse complement strand
AAGCCAACTACCTACACCCGCCCCAGAGTGCTGTAGGGGCCGGCGGGTGCGCGATCGGCCACACACCTCACCAGCCAACTACCTACACCCGCCCCAGGCTGCGCGTAGGGTGCGTCACATCCGATCAGCCACTGGGAAAGGAAAACGAAAAACTTGCTGATGTGACGCACCTTCTGAGGCCATAAGACACACCGGGTAACTATATAAACCCGCCCCTACCCCATCAATTCCCAACATAACTCCCGAAAGCGATCGCCACGATGTTCAAAACTGCGATACTGGTCAAAACTAGCACAGGCCGGGGAGAGCAAAACAGCCTTAGCTTGCAACACACTAGCCAATTGGGCAGCGCGCGGGATAGCATTTTCGAGAGTTTCGACAATCTCGACATTTTGATAGTGAGTTTCCTGTAACCTTTCAGCAAAAGCCGAGGCGGCGCTTCCGATTAATAAAACCGCAGCAGCTTTTTGATGAATAGTATTAATCCAGTCGGTATCATCACCAGCTTTAGCTTCTCCACCAGCAATTAAAATCACAGGTGGCTCAACTGCCGCCAATCCGACCTGAGCCGCATCATAATTAGTAGCCTTGCTATCATTAATCCAGCGAATTCCCATCCAGGCGCTAACCTCTTCCAGGCGGTGAGGAACTCCAGGAAAAATAGAAATAGCGTGAGCAATTGCTTCCTTGTCAATTCCCGCTATTCGGGCTGCCGCTACAGCCATAAGTAGGTTTTGGCGATTATGGTCTCCCACCATTTTAAGGGAGTCAACCGGTGCGATCGCCTCTCCGTTTTGGTAGACCCAGTTTTCTTGAATATATACACCCATAACGCGATCGCCCAATAATTCCTCAGCACCATTAACGCTAGTCCAGACAGCTTGTGGCCAGAGTTCCGGTGCTGCTCGCCGGAGATAAGCATCATCACCATTAAAGACCTGCACCTGGGAACGTTCCATTAAACGCCCTTTAATCCGAAAATAATTATCTAGCGTGTAATGGCGGTTAAGATGATCCGGGGTAAAAGTAGTCCAGATACCGATTTTAGGAGCCAGGGTTGATGATGACTCAATCTGAAAACTGCTAATTTCAGCAATGACCCAATCTAAGGGTGTCGAGGAATTTTGTTGTTGTTGCAGCGCCAACTCACAGGCAGCATTACCAATATTTCCACAGGCAGGGGCTGCACTTCCCGCCACTTCAAATATTTTAGCAATCAGCGCCGTTGTAGTAGTTTTACCGTTAGTCCCCGTAATTCCCACCCAAGGGATATCCTGGAGATTTCGCCAAGCCAGTTCCATTTCCCCGATAGTTTCTATACCTAGACTGCGGGCCGTTTCTAATGCTGGCAAATCCCAGGGAACCCCCGGACTAACCACTACCAAATCTGGTGCCGTGTCCGGGTCGAAATTCTGCCCCAAATTAACTGTAATTCCTTCCTCAATCAGGGTCTGACACTGTTGCTGTAGCGATTCTGAGGTGTTGCGATCGCTAACAGTTACCTGCCATCCCTGAACCTTTAACAGGCGCGCCGTAGCATTTCCTGATTTTCCCAGACCAATAATATGAGCGTTGGGCATTATATCCTTACCCTGCACCTTGATTGAGCATTTTTGATTCTATCAGAAGACGCTGATTTTAGGTCAGCTTAGGGGAGTTGATCTGGTTCCTAATATTTTTGGCATTGGATTATATCACAAAAAATTATTTTGTCAAGTAACTTGACACTTTGTAACAAAAACGTTACATTGGTTAACATAGATTAACAAACGGAATTGCCCCAAGACGTTCCCACTAACTTTCGTGAAACTTTCTTGGTAGTAATCCTGACGCAATTATTGGAGCATAAAAAATGGTTATTTTAGCAGCTTTATTTATCAGTGGTTGGCTGGCTGTTTCGGTAATTGGAACTATGGCTTATTTTCGTGGTGAACAGTCTAAACCCATTCACATGAGAAACTGGAACTCTGATTCCTTTGACCGTCTTTCTCTGGCGTTGACAGGTGTACCAGTAGACTATAGCCAGCGGGTTCCTGCTTACAGCATGGATGCTTACCGCAGCCAGAATTTTTCTAACTAAATTCTCTTCAGTCACCAATAGCTTTTAGACTCTCTTCTTGAGGGCAATCCTAACGGGTTGCTCTTTTTTTTGTATAGTGATATAATCATCACCCGTGGGGGGTAATTAGTTTTTAGTCTCTACCTTGAGGAGCATCATAATTTGATGTCAATTATCATGTCAAGGCGGGTTGAGAATGCGGGTTAAGAATCAAGAATATTTTAATCCCAGGACTCCATGGAAGAATCCGAAGTTTGATTATCCAAAGGTAAAGCATCAACAGATAATTGTTTGAGTTCGGGAAGTTTTACCACTTCTTTTTCAGTTTGTTTAACATTAATAGGTAACTGTAAAGGTTTGACCTTCTCAATCCAACAACTAGCCAGAGGTAAAGTTTGTTCAAGTTCATCAAGGGGACGAGGGATGACCATCACTGCATTTAATTCGCCAATGCGTTCAGCCTCATACATTCCCGCTTCTAAAGCCACTGCTACATCAGCAACCGAACCCCTAATAATAGCAGTACATAATCCCGCCCCAATAATTTCGTAGGAAGCGAAATAAACATCTCCCGCCTTCAGCATAGCATCAGCCGCGCCGACCATAGCAGGAAATCCCCTCGTTTCCAATAAACCTATGGCTTTATTACTGAGGCGAGAGTGACCGCCACTGGCTGCTAATTGGGAGAGACGAGACCCAATAGGTAGCACATACTCTAAGTTGGGGAGAGGTCTAGCAATGACTAGGGAAGAAACAAACTGATTGAACTGTTTAGCAGTATCAACCCCAGTTTCAATAGCTAGACGGACATCCGCAATACGACCGCGCACAATAGCGCTACAGTAGCCACTACCGATTTTTTCATACCCAACCAGGTGAACACCTGCAGATTTCAGCATCATATCAGCAGTGCCGACTATTGCTGGAAAACTGCGGGTGGAGATTAACCCCAAAGCAGTATCTTTAAATTCTGGCTCAGTATTGCGCCTTTGGGGAAATGAGGTTTGCAAGTGTTCATCCATGACTGTATTTTACCTGCTAGAGAGAAGAATGGAGAATCCCGACCGATTAATCTGCGGACTTTCCTGTTCATCAACCCCGGTTTCTCTCAAAAATTAGGGGGTTTTCTATGGGGGAGCAAAGTCTTTAACAACTCATTGATTTGAGTTTGTCCGTAGACCTGCGGACTACGACGAATTGAGGGTTCTGGTTCCGGTTGGGGTTCTGGTTGGGGTTCTGCTTCTGGTTGGGGTTCCGGTTCCGGTTGGGGTTCCGGTTCCGGTTGGGGTTCCGGTTCCGGTTGAGGGATGAAATCAACCTCAGTAGCAGAAAAATTGACCTGACGAGATTGATCACCAATTAATGAACCGGAAGCTACAACGTGCTGAGATGGGATATCAGAATTAATCAAAGTTGACTCTGAACCAATACAAGCCAGAGCCCCAATTTTTCCAGCACCGACTATGAGTACAGTAGTACCAATACAGACACCCTTATCTATTTCTAGGATACCCTGATCAGCATGAATAATAGTCCCCATACCAATACAGACCCCAGGAGCGATCGCAATTTGGCTATCAGGAGCGGCGGTAATCACCACTCCTGGGGCGATGGCTACACTGGGGTCAATGGTGACATCGCCACTCACATAGTAAGCATAATCCGGGTGATGGGGTGGCGACATACACATTCGGCTTGAACCTCTGAAAAGTAAACAGGGATTTTCGAGAGAGTTAATTAAGGTCGTTGGATAATTTCCTCAAGAACCCGACGCTTGGCTTGAGCATCAATACCAATCAAGCGAACATACTCACCGCTATGTTCCTGCATACAGCCTTCTAGGGCTGCCATAACCTCCCGTTGATTATTAGAGTCGATGGGGGTACAGCTACGCCAGGACCCCGTGCGGAAGCGACGCTTATCAGCGTGTTCCGTGCCAATTTTATAACCCTGAGCCAGGAGGTTTTTAACTTGCTCAATAGTTTCAGAAGTCAAACTACTATTAGCAGATGAGTAGGATGATTGAGCTGAACGACTAGAGGGCGCAGGGGAAGCCGCGCTAGGACTAGGGGTAGCAGAAACCCTACCGTCAGGTCGTTGGATAATCTCTTCAACCGCCCGCCGTTTAGCTTTTTGGTCAATGCCAATTAAGCGGACATATTCCCCTGTATGCTCGTTCATGAAGGCATCTAATTGACTGAGAACAGCCGAAGCACTGGAGCTGTCAATTTGGGGACCACTACGCCAGGAACCCGTGCGGAAGCGACGCGCGTCGGCGTATTCCGTGCCAATTTTATAGCCTTGGTTCAGGATTTGGGAAACCTTTTGTGCCAAGTCGGAACTACCAGTAGCAGTAGTTCTGGAGGGGCTGGCTGTAGAAGCTGTGGCATTGGAGACCTGAGCGTTAGAGGACTTACTAGCGACAGGACCATCAGGACGTTGGATAATTTCTTCAAGTACCCGGCGCTTGGCTTTGCTATCAATTCCCAACAGGCGGACATATTCGCCTTGATGGTCTTGCAGACAGGCGGCTAAGGCTGATACAACTTCGCTGGTGTTGCGGGAGTCAATGGGAGCGCAACTGCGCCAAGAACCTGTGCGGAAGCGACGTGCGTCGGCGTGTTCGGTACCAATTTTATAGCCTTGGGCTAGAAGTTGGCTGATGGTTTGTACCGTTTCTGGGGGAATAGGTCTTGCGCCTAGGTTGCTATGGGAGCCAGATCTAGCGCGGCCACCATTACTGCTGCTTCCCTTAGTTTCATTTCGTAGGGGACTGATGCAGGCGAGGTTTTCTGAACACTGATAACCTGCTGCTAATGCTTGGTTAACTCCCACCACATGGGTTGAGAATTTGATATCAGTATCTGTTACGCTCGGTAAGCGATCGGCTTGTTGTTGGTTAGTGATAATTGCTCCCGAGGGAACATATTTTCCGGGGGGAATTTCCACATCTTGGATGAGGGCGTGCATCATGACAATACAACCATTTCCGACTCTGGCATTGAATACAGTAGAGCGGAAACCAATAAAGCAATTGTCCCCGACATAAGCCGGACCATGAATCAGAGACAAATGGGTGATTGAGGAATTTTTACCAATCCAAACGGAGTAGGATTGACCATCATCTCCTTTGACTTTGCCTTCATCTAAGCCGTGAATAACAACGCCATCTTGAATATTGGACTCATCGCCAATATAAAAGGGGAATCCTTCGTCAGCGCGGATAGAGGTTCCCGGGGCGACCAGGACATGAGCGCCGATGCGAACATCACCGATGATATTCGAGAAGGAATGAACGTAAGCTGTGGGGTCAATTTTGGGCTCCGCCAGGTTTTTAGACCAGGGTGTGGGAGGAGCCGCATGGCCTTTAACTGCCATAACTGAATTTCTCCTAACTAACTTTTTATAGGGTTGACTTTTGGTGGTACGGATAATCGATGAATTATCCCTGTAGGGGCTGGTTATTCGGTATTTTCGCGCCTTCGGGAGTATACTTGCAAACCTCCCCGTACCAGGCTTTGGGGTTAACCCAGCTCTGTTGCTCAACCTAAACGGTTCTGCTGTTTTTGACTGTAAATCTGGCCATTAGCAGTGCTAACGGTGTCAATAATGGCAACTACGGCTGCATCACTGGGTCGATTTTCGCTTCCAGGAATTTGGCGAGCCGCACTTCCGAGACTAACCAGAACCCACTCACTAAAACCCGCACCCACATAGTCGCACGCCACTTCATATTTTGATGTTGGCTCTCCCTGTTCATCTAAGAGTTGCAATAGCAAAAACTTGGAACCTCGGAGACTGGGTTCCTTCTGGGTACTAACAACTGTGCCAATAACTCTGGCAATTTGCATCTTAATTTGATGTTAAGGAACTGTACGGCAGGAACATTTTTCCCCCCGACTGAGCAGGAAAATAGATGGGGTCAATTGGTAGATTGACCTACTACGGGCGAACTATGCAGTCGGTTCGGGCTTGGCTGTGGTTGAACTACATACCCCTAGGGGTCATTGGAGTTAACCTACGGACGGTTAAGAGGACGTATCCCGGCGACGCTTTCACGGAATTGTTCTACCGCTTCGGTGTAACGAATTGGTAGGACATATTCTAGGTTTTCATGGGGACGGGCAATAATATGGGTGGAAAGAACTAACCCACCATTTACCCGTCGCACCGACTCGGTTCCGGCGGAGACAGAAGCCTGAACTTCTGACACATCTCCGCGAACAATGACGGTGACACGACCGCTACCGATTTTTTCGTAGCCTACTAAGGTTACGCGGGCAGCTTTTACCATGGAATCGGCTGCCTCTACTACCGCTGGAAAACCCAGGGTTTCTATCATGCCAACTGCAATGGCCATAGTATGTTTTGACTCCTGAACCTCGATTTGATTACCACGCCTAGATGTCGCACAGAACACTGGTTTCTACTCGGTTCGGCTCTGATGGCTTCTCAGACAAGCTATCAACTCCCTGATCCTAATTTTCAGGGAGGGAGTTTTCAGAACTTAGAGACAAGATTGGCCTTGTCTGTACGACTTTTTCGGCGATCGGGTGAGGGGGTTAACGCTTGCCCCATTACGTCTAGTAGGACCGGAACTGTTCGACCGCATCGGTGTAACGAATTGGTAGAACGTACTCTAGATTTTCATGGGGACGAGCAATGATGTGGGTTGATGATACTTCTCCACCATTCACCCGTTTGACTGACTCAATGCCAGCGGAAACTGATGCTTGTACCTCGGAGACATCTCCTCGGACAATCACGGTCACACGACCGCTGCCAATTTTCTCATATCCGACTAAAGTAACGCGCGCGGCTTTTACCATGGAGTCGGCTGCTTCTACAACAGCCGGAAAGCCTATGGTTTCAATCATTCCAACAGCGATGGACATCTTACAACTACTCCTAATTACGGACAGACTGAACTCAACTGGGCAAATCTCTTGCTAACTGAGTCCCATGACCACAAAGACTAATGATTCTTTTTGTGTATGCGGAAAAATTTTTCAACCTCCCTCAAATTATAAGAATACGAGAATTGTGGCTTCTTTGACAATATTAATCTGGATTATAATTTCTCATGTTCGAGATTATTTTTATTGATTGTTAATAGAAATTAAGGTTTTTTAAACAAAGTTAATATTTGGAGACAAAAATGCCGATTTATATTGACTTTTGTAACAAGTTGTGCTATATCCCAAAGGCAGACCCTAGGTAATTTGACTAGAAATGGCTGGTTATTGGGGATGAATTTGACGATTAGCTCTGTTTAGGACGGAAATTCTGATATATTAATCTGAGGGTTAATATTTCTTTATGTAAGTTAAATGATTCAGTTCCTCCTACAAGCTAGTTGGTGGATACCCATATATGGTCTCATGGGGGCAGTGTTGACCCTTCCTTGGTCAACGGGGTTAGTCCGACGCACAGGGCCAAGACCAGCAGCCTACTTTAATATATTGATGACTTTAGTGGGTTTTATCCACGGTGCGGTAATTTACCGATCTATCTGGTCAATGCCGGGTCAACAAATTCACATTGCATGGTTACAAGCTGCGGGATTAGACTTATCTTTTGTCCTAGATGTTTCTCCCGTAAGCCTAGGAGCCGTGGAACTGGTCACAGGTATCAGTCTAGTGGCTCAGGTTTATGCCTTGGGGTACATGGAAAAAGACTGGGCGACGGCTCGGTTTTTTGGTTTGATGGGCTTTTTTGAGGCGGCAGTGAGTGGTTTGGCTTTGAGTGACTCGCTGCTACTTAGTTATATTTTGTTGGAATTGCTGACTCTCTCAACCTATCTACTGGTGGGTTTTTGGTATGCTCAACCCCTGGTAGTCACGGCGGCGCGAGATGCGTTTTTAACTAAACGAGTGGGAGATGTATTGTTGTTAATGGGGGTGGTTTATATCGGCACGATCGCCGGTAGTTTAAACTTCTCGGATTTAGAACTATGGTCGGAAACCCACAATTTACCACCCCTTACGGCGACTTTATTAGGATTAGCCCTAATTTCTGGACCTATTGGCAAATGCGCCCAATTTCCCCTACACCTATGGCTTGATGAAGCTATGGAAGGTCCAAACCCGGCTTCTCTACTCCGAAATTCGGTAGTAGTGGCGGCGGGGGCCTATGTTCTGATTAAACTACAACCAATTGTCGCGCTGTCTCCGGTGGTGTCGGACACTTTAATTGTGTTGGGAACAGTAACGGCTATTGGGGCTTCTTTGGTGGCGATCGCTCAAATTGATATCAAACGAGCGCTTTCCCACTCTACTAGCGCCTATTTGGGTTTAGTGTTTGTAGCCGTAGGTCAAAGCCATGTGGATATAGCCCTGCTGTTACTATTCACCCATGCGATCGCCAAATGTCTGTTATTCATGAGTGCAGGTTCAGTAATTTTGACCACCAACACCCAAGACATGACCGAAATGGGGGGATTATGGTCTAAAATGCCTGCCACCACCACTGCATTTATTGTTGGTGCATCAGGAATGGTAGCCGGATTACCTTTAGGGATGTTCTGGACTTTCCGAAGGTGGGTAAGTGGTTTCTGGACTGTACCACCTTGGTTATTGATTTTGTTGCTGCTGGTGAACTTCCTCACCACCCTAGGATTAACCAGAGTTTTCGGCTTAGTCTTTACTGGTCAGTCGCAACCGAAAACCCGACGCGCCCCAGAAGTCCTGTGGCCGATGGCTTTACCAATGGTTTCCATGACTATTGTGACTCTGTTAGTGCCGATGATGCTACAAAGCTGGCAACTATTACTGAGTTGGTCAGGAACCTTCGTAGAAGCGCCCGTCTCTGGAGTCCAAGAAGTAATTAACCATGTAGCTTTACCCCTGTTGTTGGTCTCAAGTGTATTAGGGGTGGGTATAGGTAGCAGTATTTATGTATACGGGCCGGGGAGAGAACCCTATAAATTCCCCTACCAACCCATACAGGATTTACTCGCTTACGATTTCTATATCGATCGCCTTTATGGTCTGACCGTTGTATTTTTGGTTAATCGTATCTCCGCCATCAGTTATTGGATCGATCGCTATATTATCGATGGGTTTGTCAACGGCTTAGGTTTAGCCACCCTCTTTAGCGGTGAAGGACTTAAATATAGTATTTCTGGACAATCACAGTTTTATGTCTTCACCATAGCCACTGGTATAGCCGTGTTGTTGATTTTAATGCTGTGGCAATTTTAGACCCCTTCCCGACCACATTAACCGTAAAAATCGATGCTAAGTGTTTTAATTTGGATTCCGCTGTTAGCTGCCCTCCTGATTGTAATCTGGCCAAACCTAAGCCCCCAATTATCCCGTCAAATCTCCCTATTAACCGCCGGGGGGTTATTGGTGTGGTCTCTAACTTTGGCAAGGTTATTTGATCCGACTGTAGCCGATCTACAGATGGTAGAACATATTACCTGGATTCAACCCCTCGGCTTAAATTACTATCTGGGGGTAGATGGTTTATCCTTACCCTTGGTCATTATCAATGCCTTATTAGTGGCGATCGCTATTTGGTCTTCTGACTTAGACATTTCTCGACCCCGCCTATATTATCCCCTGCTGTTGATTATCTTTGCCGGAGTCGCTGGCACCTTTTTATCCTCCAACCTCCTGCTGTTTATACTCTTTTACGAAGTCGAGCTAATTCCCCTGTATCTACTCATCGCCATTTGGGGAGGCAAAAACCGAGGCTATGCAGCCACCAAGTTTCTCCTTTATACAGCAGTTTCCGGTCTGTTAATTTTAGCCGCCTTTTTAGGCATAGTCTGGTTAACCAAAGCACCAGATTTTGATTTAGATACCCTCAGAACTTCCGCCTTGGGAGTGTCCGCATTACCCCTAACTACGCAACTAATTCTACTGGGGGGACTCGTAATCGGATTTGGTATTAAAATCCCCGTCGTTCCCTTTCATACTTGGCTACCCGATGCTCATGTGGAAGCCTCAACCCCTGTATCGGTTTTATTAGCGGGGGTATTATTAAAGTTGGGAACCTATGGTTTACTAAGGTTTGGGGTCGGTTTATTTCCAGAGGCTTGGAATGCGATCGCCCCTTATGTCGCCAGTTGGGCAGTAGTTAGTGTTTTATATGGCGCTTCCTGTGCCATTTCACAAAAAGACATCAAGAAGATGGTCGCCTATAGTTCCATCGCCCACATGGGTTATATTATCCTCGCTTTTGCCGCCGCTTCCCCCCTCAGTTTACTCGGTTCAGTCATGCAAATGGTCAGTCATGGCTTAATTTCTGCCCTCCTATTTTTAACAGTGGGAGTAGTTTATAAAAAATCAGGCAGTCGAGATATTGACGTGATTCGCGGCTTATTAAACCCTGAACGCGGTTTACCTTTAATTGGTAGTATAATGATTTTGGCAGTAATGGCTAGTGCTGGCATTCCTGGTTTAGTCGGATTTGTGTCAGAATTTATTGTCTTTAGAGGCAGTATAGAAGTGTTCCCGGTGCAGACTCTTCTGTGCATGGTCGGGACTGGTTTAACTTCTGTTTACTTTCTGATTATGATCAACCGTGCCTTTTTTGGTCGCTTATCCGAGTCCGTCATTAATTTACCAAGGGTACAATGGCGCGATCGCATTCCAGCTATAGCCTTGGCTGTGATTATCACCTTCCTAGGAATACAACCGAAAATCCTAGTTAACTGGACTGAAAGCACCACATCAGCCCTGATGTCTCGCCCGCCTATTATAGCTCAAATTGAATCAAATGTCAAGGCGATCGACCTTAATTAACCGCCTAAAAATTAATCATAATTTACCACCATAAAAACTTGTGAATTTAGCTACTATGACCAATAATCAAATCCATCCATTGTTAAAATATATTGAACGCTTAGAAGCTGGTGATGCCTTATTGCCAGACTCTCCCCAAAACCTCCTTGAAGTAGTTGGCATCCTCAAAAGTTATGGCATTGTTTTAGATGCCTACTCTGACAACCTTATTTATGTTGCTGACCATCAATTTTTAGTATTTTTTCCATTTTTTAAATACTTCAATGGTCAGCTAAATATCCGCAAATTGCTCAAGTATTGGTGGCACGATCGCATTAATTATGAATATGCCGAATATTGCATGAGAGGGATGTTATGGCATGGGGGAGGCGGGTTAGATTCTTACCTAGATTCATCCCAATTCCAAAACTTAGCAGAAGCCGCTATTCAAGCGAAATTTAAAGGCAATAGTTTAATCCTGGGACTACATCGAATGTTTCCCGAATTTCTGCCCGAACAAGTGCGACAGTCAGCCTATTATAGCGCCTTAGGGCAATTTTGGCGAGTCATGAGTGATATTTTTATCTCCCTTTCTGACCTCTATGACCAAGGGAAAATTAAATCCATTCCCGCAGTAGTCCAGCATATCTTAAATGGATTAGTTGCCGCCGCCAATCAACCGATTACTTATGGGGTAAAATTGGGAGATAAAACATTAGATATCATCCCTAAATCTGCCGGACTCACATTTTTAATGGATACAGCAGTTCCCTATGTAGAAGCCATTTTTTTCCGTGGTACACCCTTCCCCGGTACTGTATCCTATAACGCTCAAGTTCATCAAATCCCCAACCAACAAAAAGAATTTACATACGGCGCTTTATACGCTGACCCCTTACCCATTGGTGGGTCCGGTATTCCACCCACTCAATTAATGCAGGATATGCGCCATTTTTTACCTGATTATCTCCACAATATTTATAATAATAGTTGCCGAGGAGAGGATGATTTGCGCGTGCAAATATGCCAAAGTTTTCAAAAGTCTATGTTTTGTGTAACTACAGCCGCCATTCAAGGACTAGCACCCTATCCCCTCAACACTGATGACCCGGAACAGAAAAAAGCTAACCGCACTTATCTGGAAAATTGGTTAAATCGGTTTATAACTTCCCGTTTGTCTGAGGTTAATCAGCCTACTCCGACAGATTATAAACCCTTTCCAATGCGTTCATAGTTTATCTCAATTGGCAAATTTTTACTTTCTGAATTATGAGTTATTCAAGACTGCAAACCCTGGGAAGATATCTGCGTCCCCACTGGAAAATATCCGCCTTGGGTATGGTGTCTCTGTTGGTGGTGAATGTGGTGGGGGTTTATATACCTTTACTCATTCGTAATGGTGTAGATGACCTACAAGAGGCGGTAGAGTTTCAGGAAGTAGGATCGCAGGTTTTATTGATTGTTGCTCTAGCATCCATTATGTGGGTGATTCGCATGACATCCCGAATTTTAATTTTTGGGGTGGGGCGACAGGTCGAATTTGACCTAAAACAGAAGATTTTTAATCATCTAATTATCCTGGAATCTTCCTATTTTTCTAATAGTAGAATCGGGGATTTAATTAATAGAGCAACCTCTGATGTTGATAATATTCGGAGGTTGGTGGGGTTTGCTGTCCTTAGTTTAATTAATACCATATTTGCTTATGGTTTGACTTTGCCAGTCATGCTGGCTATTAATATTAAGTTGACTCTATTATCGATTTCGGTTTATCCGTTGATGTTAGTATTGGTGCAGATTTTTAGTGGTAAACTTCGAGATCAACAAATGGAGGTGCAGGAAAAACTCTCGGATTTGAGTGATTTAATTCAGGAGGATATGAGTGGCATATCTTTGATTAAAATTTATGCTCAGGAAGAAGCCGAAAGGCAGGCTTTTCGAGAACATAATCAGGGGTTATTATCGGCTAATTTAAAGTTAGCTAGAACTCGAAATTTTTTGTTTCCAATATTGGGAGGTTTAGCCAGTTTAAGTCTCTTGATTTTGCTGGCTTTCGGGAATGAGGCGATCGCTCAAGGTGATTTAAGTATCGGGGATTTTGTTGCCTTAGTATTATATGTCGAAAGGCTGGTATTTCCCACCGCTTTATTAGGCTTTACTATTACCGCTTATCAGCGGGGAGAAGTCAGTGTTGACCGGGTTGAGTCTATCCTCAGTATTAAACCTAAAATTCAAGATTCACCTCACCCTATACCCCTCATGACTCCAGTTAAAGGGTGGTTGAGTGCGAGAGATTTAACCTATACTTACCCCGCCGCCAAAACTCCCGCTCTCAATCATGTCAATTTTACCATCCTACCAGGGGAAACTGTCGCGGTAGTCGGTCCTATTGGGTCTGGAAAAACTACCCTAGCTAATGTAATTCCTCGGCTGTTGGATATTGATATAGATAGCTTTTTTATTGATGGTCAGGATATCACTCAACTGTCTCTGGCGCAACTGAGAAAGGTAATTGCTTATGTTCCCCAGGAGAGTTTTCTATTTAGTACCACTATTGCTAATAATATTTGCTATGGTAATCCCTCAGCATTGCGATCGCAAATTGAAGCCGTTGCTAAAATTGCTCAAATTCACGATGAAATTGCCAATTTTCCCAAAGGTTATGATACAATAGTCGGGGAAAGGGGTATCACCTTATCCGGTGGGCAGCGACAACGAACTGCCCTAGCTCGTGCCTTGCTTTGCGATGCTCCTATATTGATTTTAGATGATGCCCTCTCTAGTGTAGACAATCAGACAGCCACCGACATTCTCTATAATCTGACTAGCGGGACGGTGCGTCAAACCGTGTTATTTATTTCTCACCAAATGTCAGCTACAGCCAAAGCCGATCGCATTTTGGTGATGGACAAAGGCACAATAGTACAGACCGGAAACCATGACCAGTTACTACAGGAAGAGGGACTATATCGGAGACTTTGGCAACAGCATCAACTCGAACAAATGCTGGCTTGATTACAATAAAAATCATCAACTGTCAATTTATCAAACCATAGTATGAGTGTATCGGTTGGCAACGAGTCACAACGAAAGGGAAAAACCCTCCAGAATACGGGGTTGTGTGGTTTGACCATGCAAGTAGTTTTTGCCTTTGTCGCCATTTTATCATTAGTTTTCACCACCACAGGTAGAAATATTTCTGATGATACTAACCCCGCCCTAGGTGTCAGTGTAACCTTTGCTGTTACCGGACTAATTATCGGAGCATTTAGCATTGTTGTATCATTTCGCTATGCTAACATAGGCAAACAGTTATTATCCCCCAATACCGTCAAACCCAAAAAATCCGACACAGTGAGACTCTTGCGAGTCGGCTTATTATTAGGAATGGTTGGTATCCTGATTGCATTAATGGGGTCAGGTATAACCGCCTCAGTGTTAATTGCCAAAACCATTTCCCAGCCACCAGGAACAACCCTAACCGAAGCCAGTGAGGCGGTTAGAGCCCTAGATGTATTTGTAATGATTGCCAATTTAAATGTACTAGCAACCCATTATGTTGGCAGTGTAGCATCAATTTGGCTACTTTATCGGATTTAGTTGCCGCGCAATCTTCCTAGGGTAGTAATATAAATAACCGCTTCATCCGTGGGGATACCCAACACCTCATTAACTAGGTTATCAAAAAATCCGCCGATACCACTAGCACCTAAACGTAGGTGGGTGGCGGCGAGGTTCAATCTTTGGCCGAGATGACCAGCATCACTATGTAAATAACGATAAGCCCGATCGCCATATTTGGCGATCGCCTTGTTTAAGTCAGCCGTATGAAAAAGCAGCGCCGCCGCATCTCGTCCCAAATCTTGTCCCAAACATAGATAATGCAACTCTCGGCGAAAATTTTTAAAGCGGATTTGCCTAAGTTCCTGTGCTTTCGGGGCATAATAATAACACCCCTCCTCTAGTCCATTCACCCCAGAGACAGCGATAAAAGATTCAATCAGACTCAAATCAAAAAAGTCCGGTGCAGCATCTAAACCCTGATAGCTGTAGTGCTGGTGTTGATAGGTAAAATCCAGTAGAGCCAGTAATTCTTCCAGGTTGAGATTCCCTCCACTATAGCGACGGGTTGAGCGTCGGCGCAAAATTGCCGTATTTAACCCCTTGAGGTCTTTTCCCCAATCAATAGAAGGGGTGACAGCCGAGACTTTAGTACAGAAGGGGAAATTATATTTATCTTCCGGTTCTTCTTCTTCTGGTGCTAATTTTTTCCAACCTTGGGAACCGGAGGTATCCGATTTAATTTGGCTGGCGCGGTGGAGATAATGGAGTAGTTCCCCGTCGGGAATTTCCGGGTAGTCAGTTTGGGTAGCCGAGGGTAAAGCCGTTCGGAATTCGGGAAGGTTCTGGTCAATTTCCAGTAAGTCAGCCAAAGCCAGCACAGCGATCGCCGCTTCTGTTTCCGAATCTAGGTATAGTAAGTCATTAAGGATTTCATCAGCAAATCCGCCAATCATGTGGGGACGATAGGAATTTAGGGCTCCTGCTAGTTCCAAATTACCCAATAGGTGGCCCGTATCGAGAAATATACGCCGATAGGCGCGGTCTTGGTATCGCCAAGCTGAACGGTAAAATACAGCAGTAACCACCATCGCCAGTTTGGTATTTTCTAGGGATGGATGCCAAAAACAGGCTTGTTTCAACTCTGGCCAAATTTGGCTATCCCAAAATTGCACTAGGGAGTGATTTAAGGCTTGATAGTTATAAAGTCCCGGTGGTAATTCTGGGGTTCCCCTAGAAACTAGATAGACTTCTGCTGGATACAGTCCCCCGGCTGAGGGTGACGATCGCAAATAGTGAAATCCGCTATTTGTGGCTAGTTTAGCAGTTAAGCCATAGGTATGCAGTAGTAGACTAGATAATCGCTGCCATGGGTCTGTATTGGCTGTGGGGATTGGAGAATCGGATATTTCTTTGAGATAGGGTTTCAGGTCAAATACCGTGCCAATCTTGTATTCTTTGAAGGGTTCTGGTTGTTGACTCCAGTCTAACTGCTGACCCTTAGAGGCTAAGGTGTCGGGATCGTATTTGGTTCGCTCATGGTAGTATTGGGCGATGGATTTCAGTGGTTCTGACATTATGACACAGGTTAAATGTGAGGACGGACAGAATCGTTAACCGGAAAGCCAGAGATGCGATCGCGCTATGTGGTTACAGTCCTAACGCCACTCCCCAAGTTTACACTTTTTCAGTGCGATCAGCTGGCAGCAACTCACCAAATCTTAACACAGTTACCACCTGATGCGGCTGTCTGGATTCACGCTACACAGGTTTTTCCTGGTAAATCTTGATTGGGAATTTCCACAAAATGCTTTCGCCATTTGCGAGAGTTCACCCGATTATCGGTTACTGACCCATAGCGCCAGAATTTACTGGTGAGCAAGATTTGTGGGAAAATCAGGTTATTAACTCACCCATCAGTATACATACTTAACTTATTGGTCTCCCCAACCATGAAACCCCAGACTAACTTTATTGTCATTGATACAGAAGGACAACCGATTCTGAAAGCCATGGCGATCGTTGATCATCAAGGAAACTTAATTTATGAAGCCTTTGACCAAAAATATTGTCAAAATCCCCAACTTATCGACCAAAGTAAACCCCTGAAAACCATAGTTAATGAATTTTTAGCTATAGCCGGTTCTCAAACCATTATCTGTCACTATGCACGCCATGATATCGAAGTGCTTAGGAATACATTTCGCGCCGTCGGTGTCCAACCACCTCGCCTCAGTTTTCAATGCAGTTTTGAATTGGCTCAACGCTATCTTCCACAATTAGGAAGTAATAGCTTAGACACTATTAGCCAACAACTCAATTTAAGCCCAGATGACCATACCAATAACCGCGATTCCCTCCATCGCGCCAAACATGATGCCTTATTTACTTATCAACTTTATCGACGTATGATTAACGAATTATTAAAAACTCGACTACAACATCAACCCAACCCCTTTGGCACTAGCCGGGTTGATACCCCTTTCCAAAGCCATATTGATTTTAGAGCGATTTTTGACAATGAATTTGAGCGCCTTAAATACATTCTATCTGATATTAAAAATGATGTCAACCATCAAAGTAAAGGAGCCGTAGTTATTGGAGAACCTGGTTCTGGCAAAACTCACCTAATGATGAGATTAGCCCAAGATTTATTAACTAAGAATAGACTCTTATTTATTCGGCAACCTAATAATGCTGACACAGTTCTATTTCATACCTATAGCCGCATTCTGGAGTCTTTAATTCAAACAGTTCCTCACAGTTCACATACACAGCTTGAATATTTGCTGGCTAATAGTTTTGCCCAAATTATTAAAAATACTGACGCTTATGCTACCCCTGCCACCCAAAAAGATGAACGGTTAATTGAGTTGATAAAAACCGATAACCTCAAGCTGTTTACCGACCTGGGAAAAGACGACACTCGCCAAAAAAGAGAATCTTGGCAACATATAGAAAAACGTGCTTATGATTGGTGGATTAATCAGTTTTCTTCCGCTGGATATGCGCCGAAAATTCTCAAAGGGATAATTCGGTTTTGTGGCTATACCGATTTTAAACGCCGCCAAACTATTACTCAGTGGTTAGCTATGAATGATGTCGCACCAGAGGAGTTAGAGAAGGTCGGTTTGGAAAGCTGGGGAGAAGATACCAGTCGGGAGGAAATTTCTCTGGCGGCGTTGGCGGTTTTTAGCAAGCTGTCTCTCTTGGATGAACCCCTAATTATTATTTTTGACCAGTTAGAAGGTCTGGGTCAAAAACACAATGAACGACTGTTACAAAGTTTTGGAGAAGCTGTTAAAGAAATCTTTACCCATGTTCCCAATAGTTTAATTATCTTAAATCTGTTTCCCGACCGCTGGTCACAATTTCAGCAGGTTTTTGATGGTTCAATTATTGACCGAATTTCTCAATGTCAAATTATCCTCAATAAGCCATCTAATGAACAACTAAAGCAATTACTCAATTTGAAAGGACAGGTGGCTGATGTCACTATTGATGAATTATTTGAACCCCAGGAAATTGCTGATATTTTAACTGCGCCTTCTATTCGTTCAGTTGTCAATGCTGCGGCTGACTACTACCGCTATAAAATTGATGGTATTTGTTTACCTCAGCGACCTGATAAATCGGGTAATTCTGGGGTGATAGGAATGATGGAAAAGCAAATTCATCAATTGACAGAAGAGGTGGCGGAACTGAAAATAATTGTCAGTAAATTAGTTGATACTTTTAATTTAGCCGACGGGGAAAATATTGTCAGGGTTTTTCCTAATGGTATGGCGGCTAGGTCGCCGATTAACTCTTCTCGGCGTAGTCAATTAGAAGATTATCTACGACAGCAAAGGGGTATCCTAGAAGAGAATTATGGTCAACCAGCAATTATTTCCGAAAGTGATGATTTCGGGAAGTTAAAGATGATTATTGAATCATTAAAGCTGGTTTTGTCTCCCCTGAATGTGGATATTTTGCGACTGGGGAAACGGGTACTTCCTGAACATTTGGTGATTAAGACAGCAACCCATCAATTTGCGATCGCTTTTCTGCACCAAAGCGGGACTCGCTTTTATCACAGGATGAGAAACTTAAACGAATTGGTCAGCCATCGTCCTGATATTCATTTTAATCTGTGTCGAGATGCGCGGGAAGATTTGATATCAGGAAAGTCTAGTAAGATAGAGTTGGAAAAGTTCTGTCAGGGGAACAATAGCCACTATCTTCTGTTTGACCGAGACCAACGCATCACCTTTGAGTTAATTTATCAGGCGATCGTTGATATCCAAAATCGCGATTTAGAGATAGATTTACCAGAAGCCTTGGATATTCTACTGTTAGACTACCAGGACTATTGGCTATTCCAAAACCTCACCCAACTCACCCTAGATAGTTAGCAGCCAAATAGTTGACATTATGAATAGGTTGGATGATGCTTTCGTATCACCCAACCTATCGGGAATTTACGACACTGTAGACATCAACTTGGAAGAAGATGCAATTTCGGGTACTTTATTCCAAGTATGATCAGAGATTGTATCAGGGACTGGAACCGGATAACCCATACCTCGCCAAAATTCTTGAACCCTTGTTTGTTTAGCTTCCAGACGAGTTTTTAGCATTTCTGCTGCTTTGTCAGGTTCGCCACAACCACAGAAAAATAAATCAGCCGCAAAATAGCCATATTCGGGCCAAGTGTGAATGGCAATGTGCGACTCGGCTAGGGTAGCTGTGGCAGTTACACCGTGAGGACTAAACTGGTGAACACAGATATCTATAAGGGTGGCACTTCCAGCAGCGATCGCATCAAGAATGGCTTGACGGATACGGTCTGGGTCGTTTAAGATATCAGCGGGGCATTGCCACGCATCGACAACAATATGGGTTCCGAGTTGTTTCATTTTTGGTGATTTCACCCCCCTTTTCGTGGGTTGTAAATGTTTATGCTGGGCTAAAATCAGCAGTCGCTACTTCAGTTTAAGTCCGGGGAAAATAACCGAGTTTTATAACTCTCCTCATGGGACTAATAGGGCCATCTTCCGGCGACGCTAGATTTTCCTACTCCAGCCTTTCCCATTGTAGCACTCTGTTATAATAATTGGTCACACTGAACATATAATTTTTCCGTTCAGTGGTATTGATGTACTTCTGGACTTGAGCCAATTTTGTCCCAAACTTCCCAGCCAACAGTCACCAGTCCACCTCAAACCGCCCCAAAACCGTTTCTCAAGTGGGCCGGAGGTAAGAGTCGTTTAATTCCTCAGTATACTACTTACTTTCCCGCCAACTACCAAACCTATTATGAGCCTTTTTTGGGGGGCGGTGCTGTATTTTTTTATCTACAACCAAACCCAGCATTTTTAAGTGATATTAATAGCGAACTAATTAATGCTTATCAATGTGTCCGTAATCATACAGAGGCGCTGATTAGCCGATTGGAAAAGCATCAGCAGCAACATAATCAAGGTTATTATTACCAGATGCGATCGCAAAAATTTAGCAATTCGCTTGACCAAGCCGCCCGCCTAATTTATCTCAACAAAACTTGTTTTAATGGCTTATATAGAGAAAATCGCCAAGGTCAATTTAACGTACCTATGGGGAAATATAAAAACCCCAAAATTTGCCCGCGAGAATTATTGATAACCGCATCAAAAACTCTCCAGTCAGCAACTCTTAAAGTTCAATCATTTGAAGCAATTGTAAATGAGGCTAATTCTGCGGCTGATTTTGTCTATTTTGACCCTCCCTATCACCCCCTGAGTCCCACCAGTAACTTTACCAGCTACAGCCGTCATAAATTTGGGGTTGATAAACAGGAAAAATTAGCCGAAATCTTTGGGATTTTACACAAGAGAGGAGTCAAGGTGATGCTATCTAATTCTGATACTGAGTTAATCAGAGACTTATATAAAGACTTCAATATTCACCCTATCCAAGCGGGTAGGGCGATTAATTCAAATCCTCAAAATCGAGGAAAAATTACGGAACTTTTGATAACTTCTTATTAACAACAGATGATGGCTAGTTTAATAACAAACTAACACAGAAACAATCAGAAAGATAGCCACAGCGCTATGTAGGAGATAGTCGCGCTGGGGTTTGAGTGTAGCAGCAGGTTGAGTAAAATAAATCTTGGGTTGTTGCTTATCCTTGTTGATGGTATACATACTACTTGACCTGTGTGTGTGAGTTGCTTGTCAGTAAATCTAAACAAAATCTAAAGTTTTGTCAAACAATATTGACAAAAGATTACTTATATGTTGTATAAGCAAAGCGATCGCCTCGGAAAAATCCCACTCTCGGCGGCTTTCGGGTGGGAGGGGTTGAGATAGCAGCAATGCCCAGGCTGGAAAATTCTGATAAAGTAGGAAGGGGAGTGCGAGACGTTCAGGCACGAAATAGGGGTGAAATACCTGAAATAACCGCCTGGTGGGGACTCCATCCCCTCGGTTGGATATAAGAAGCTCGTTTCTGACAATCCCCACAACTGTTTATATGTCCCAACGATTAGTATCATACGATACCTAATCAAGGCAGGGAACCCAAGGTCAACATTCTCTGTAACAAGTCGTAATAATTCCTAACACAATGGAAGCTACGAAACAGAGATGAGGGTAACGGCGATAGCCACCCCCAGTTTCAGGAATCACACCCCGTCAGATTGAAGCGGGGAACGGAAGGCGTGAGGGAAAACCTATTCCCAAATCTGACCACTGCCAACCATCTAAGATTAGGCGTGAGCCGAATGTCTGACTTGAACCATCGTAATTACTTAGCAGCGAAATGGGTTGAAACGCTGCGCTCAAAAGAGTAAGGGGAAAAAGTAGGGGGCTTCCCTTACCACCTACACAGACCTTTAAAAAGTACCCCGGTGGAAAGGACAAATCTAAAGATGGAATGCCCATATAAACGGAACGTTTTAACCCCTCATAGGCTCTGATTATCTGGTCGAGATAATCAGTAGTGAAAAGTGTAAGCGGATGCCTTCGAGGGGGTGAGATGTGACCAGAAGCCAACGCCCAACTGTAATGGAAGGGATATGCTAACGGGTCACGGTTTGAATGTAAGAAATAGAGCCCAGTAGGAGTACAAATGGCGATAGCGAGTTCAAAGAAAGGATTTGGGAAACCAAAACCAATCAAGACTACGAACAACGCATGGAAGGCAATCCCATGGACTAAGGTTCAGCGGAAAGTCTTCAAGCTCCAAAAGAGTATATTTCAAGCAGCTAAATCGGGACAGGATGCAAAGGTAAGAAGGTGGCAACGTCTATTGGTGAAATCATATTATGCCCGACTCTTAGCAGTGCGACTGTAGGGGCGGGTTCCACGGTCAGCCATGCTTCCCAACAGTCAGCTTAATAAACCCGCCCCCCAAGCGGGTCAAGGCAAGAAGACAGCCGGTGTTGATGGAGTAAGAGTAATCTCTCCAAGACAAAGGTTTGAACTGGTCAAGAACATTAAGGGAAACCTCAAAGCAAAACCACTGCGAAGGGTGTGGATTCCAAAACCTGGTAGGGATGAAAAACGCCCACTAGGCATACCCACAATCCAAGATAGAGCAAGGCAAGCCTTGGTTAAGTCGGCTCTCGAACCTGAATGGGAATCGAGATTTGAAGGCACAAGCTACGGGTTCCGTCCAGGACGGTCAGCCCATGACGCAATCAGCAGAATTTATATTGCCATAAATAAGGGACAATATTATGTTCTTGATGCTGATATAGCAAAATGCTTTGACCGAATAAACCATGATTACCTACTGTCCAAAATTCATTGTCCAAGTAGTCTGAAAAGAGACCTGAAACAGTGGTTAAAAGCAGGCGTTCTGGATAACGGTGTATATGAGGATACAGAAACAGGGACACCACAAGGAGGGGTAATAAGCCCATTACTAGCCAACATCGCACTGTTGGGTATGGAAAGGCTAGTTAAAGAAATGTATCCAAATAAAGGAACAACCACTCAGGTAAACCTTATAAGATATGCCGATGATTTTGTGGTCATATCAAGAGACTTAGGAATCATTGAACAGTGCAAGACTGCAATTTCTGAATGGCTAAAACCTGTAGGATTAGAGATAAAACCTGAAAAGACCCGAATATGTCACACACTCAATCCTATTGAGTATAATGGCAAGATTGAGGAACCTGGGTTCGATTTTCTAGGATTCAATATCAGGCAATATCCCGTAGGAAAATATAAATCTGGGAAAACAGGTGGGGTAGCAAGCCGGTTAATCGGTCACAAAACCCACATCAAACCCAGTAATAAAGCAGTTAAAGCTCACACAGAAGTGATTAAAGGTGCAATAAAACAACTCAAAACAGCACCTCAATCAGCCTTGATTAGTAAGCTAAACCCGATAATACGGGGATGGTCAAACTACTATTCAGGGGTAGTCTCGATGGAAACCTTCAATAAGCTAGATGATGTAATCTGGCAAATGTTGCGGGCATGGACAGTTTCAAGATGCGGAAAGGCAAGTTACAAAAAGCTGAGTAATTACTTCAGACCAGGAAAGGTCAAACTCAGTAATGGGAGAGAAAGGCAAGAAGCTTGGATGTTCCAAACCAAAGATGGGATACATCTATACAAACACAAATGGACACCAATTGTCAGACATACCCTAGTGCGCCCGGACGCAACACCATACGACGGAAATTGGACTTACTGGGCAACCAGAAAAGGACAAGCAATTGATACGCCAAAGAGAGTAGCCAAACTACTCAAGAAACAGAAAGGCAGGTGCGCCTGGTGTGGACAATATTTTACCCCATCAGACTTATTGGAGGTAGACCATATCGTGCCCCGAAGCCAAGGTGGCAAGAATGAACACAAGAACCTCCAATTGCTACACCGCCACTGTCACGATGATAAAACCGCTCTGGATGAAGAGAGGTTGCTGTACTCGTAACAGAGAGACTATCAAACTAGGAGCCGTATGAAGGGAAACTTTCATGTACGGTTCTGAATGGGAGGGGATGGGGGTGACTCCATTCTCGACCCCTAATTATCCCCTTGAAGCGCGAAAAGTAAATTATGCTACAAACCGCAGCCCAGAACCCAGGTGCAGTTCACAGCGAGTCAAAATTCGATGTAGAACTCCGTAAAGTATTCAAAGTATTCAACGGCGAAACCGCAGTTAGGGCGGTAGACCTAGAGATAAAGCGGGGAGAATTTTTTAGCATTCTCGGACCGTCTGGCTGTGGTAAAACTACCACACTGCGGTTAATTGCTGGATTTGAAACCCCCTCAGCCGGGGAGATCCTAATTAGGGGTCAGTCAATGAACCAAACCCCAGCCTATCAGCGCCCGGTGAATACAGTTTTCCAGAGTTATGCCCTATTCAATCACATGAATGTCTGGGATAACATCGCCTTTGGGTTGAGATTAAAACGCCTGGGGAAATCGGAAATTGAAGCCAAAGTCCTAGAAGCCCTACAATTGGTAAAGATGGAATCGTTTGCTAACCGTTATCCTAACCAAATGTCAGGGGGACAACAACAGCGGGTAGCCTTAGCGCGGGCTTTAGTAAATCGTCCAGCGGTGCTACTATTAGACGAACCCCTGGGAGCGTTAGATCTGAAATTGCGTAAACAAATGCAGATGGAGTTATCAAATTTGCATCGCAATTTGGGGTTAACCTTTGTGATGGTAACTCACGACCAGGAAGAAGCGATGAGTTTATCCGATCGCATAGCGGTAATGCACGAGGGTCGCATTGAACAAATTGGCAGCCCCAACCAAATTTACCAATATCCCCAGACCCCCTTTGTGGCTGACTTTATTGGAGACACTAACCTATTTAAGGGACAAGTTGAACAAGCCAATCAGGAAGCTATACAAGTATTAACAGACACAGGGTTACAGATTATCGTAGCCATGAACAAGCGATCGCCTCATCAACTACGAGGGGGGGCGAAGGCTGTAGTTAGTATCAGACCGGAAAACATCACCCTACACTCTGAACCCCCAGAGACTCCCGGAAATAGTTTCGCCGGAAAATTAGTCGATCAGATGTATTTAGGTACTCATCTACAGTACATTGTGAAACTGACTACAGGGGAAACCCTAATGGTGCGACAGTCTCAGAGTTTAGGAGAAAACCTAGATTATGATAGGGATATTTATGTGTGTTGGAAACCCACAGATTGTTTAGCCCTACCGGAACCTCAACACCGCTAAAATATTTGTTGTAAAATTATGGTTTTGATGGCAACGGTAAAAAAAAGTGCCCCCAAGGAAATTACACCCGTTTGGGTTTCATAAACGGATGCAGACCCGGCGCGGGTTTCTGCAATCGACTATGGCGGCGGCGATCGCCTCTTCTGCGTCAGGCTGTGGGTGGACTTTAGGCGAAATCAAAACCACCCCCAGCACTCGCTTCTCATCAGATACCCTGTATATATATACTTGGGCTGGATACACCGATCGCGATCTGCTAGAACGCTTTACCCAGGAAACCGGGCTGAGAGTAGTGGCAGATGTATTCGATTCTAATGAGGCTATGTTAGCCCGTATACAGGCGGGAGGAGCTGGAGCATATAGTATCATCTACCCCTCGGAATACATGGTACAGAAGATGGTAGCACTAGGGCTATTAGCTGAATTAGACCATACCTTAATCGTGGGGTTAGAAGATCTATTTCCCAAATTCCAAAATCCCGATTATGACCCCAACTCCACTTATAGCGTCCCTCTGAGTTGGGGAACTACAGGTTTAATTTACAACAGCAGACTATTATCAAGCTCTCCCGAAGACTGGGAAGATTTATGGACCTATCAAGACCAACTCAACCGGAGGCTAACCCTACTTAATGATGTACGGGAAGTGATGGGAGCCAGTTTGCGGCGTTTAGGCTACTCCTACAACAGCACCAATCCTAGGGAGATTAATCAAGCCTATCAGGAATTGGTCAAGCTGCGAGGGGCGATCGCATCTTTTACCACCGATGCTTGGCGACCTCAGATGATTGTAGGAGACTTACTCCTGGCGATGTGCTATTCTTCCGATGCGGCCGAAGTTATGCCCGAAAACGAAGATTTAGAATACATCACCCCCGTTAGTGGTTCTTCCCTGTGGATTGATACCCTGGTAATTCCCAAAAGCGCACCCAACCCAGAAGGTGCTTATCAGTGGATTAATTTTATGCTGCGACCAGACATCGCCACCCAAATTGTCGAACGCCTCAGCTTTGCTACCCCCTCCCTCGTCGCCTATCGCCAACTTCCCCAAGAACTCCGGGAAGACCCAGCCCTATTTCCCCCAGAAAGCGTCATTGCTAACAGCGAAACTGTTTCGCCCCTACCACCAGAGATAACCGCCCTTTTTGATCGGTATTGGACTAGACTCACCAGTGGTTAATGTGAACATCGGGTGCTTTTACAGATTAAACCTTAAAAAAATGCTCAAACTCTATTATGGCTGTATCTACCCCCCCCAAGACCCCTTATGAACCTCCCACCACACCCGCTAAAACTGGCCTCTCTGAGATTTGGTCTAAGTTAGCTGGACCCCTAATTATGCTCGGACCGGCTGGGGTGTGGTTGCTACTATTGCTGGTGTTTCCCACTCTGGTGATTTTTCAACTCAGCTTAGTGGAGAATATTCGCCCTGGGGACGTGGTAATTCCTGATGGTCTGGGTAACTACCTGCGGGTATTTGAAACGATAAATTTGCGAGTAATCGCCAGATCCGTTAACTTTGCGATCGGAACCACAGTTTTTTGTTTGCTGTTAGGGTTTCCCGTCGCTTATTGGATAGCCATTATGGCTCCCCCCAAGTCGCGGAACCTTCTACTATTAGGGTTTGTTCTGCCTCTATGGACATCTTCCTTGCTGCGCTCCTATGCCTGGATTACCATTTTACGACCCACAGGAGTGCTAAACTCATTTCTAGGGTTATTGGGATTACCTACCTTAGCACTACTTAATAGTAGTCCAGCCGTTTTAATTGGCATGACCTATAGCTATTTACCCTATATGGTAACCGTGCTGTATGCCTCCCTTGAAAAACTAGATCGCCGTCTGTTGGAGGCTTCCGCTGATTTAGGAGCTGTGCCCCCCGAAACCTTCTGGAAAATTACAGTTCCCCAAGCTAAAACCGGAATTATCGCCGGCTCACTATTAGTATTTATTAGTTCCCTAGGAGATTTTGTCGATCCAGAACTGTTAGGCGGCGCTTCTAGTATGACCGTATCTCGGCTGATTTACAATCAGTTTTTAGGCGCAACTCAAAACTGGGGTTTTGGTTCAGCCCTAAGTATGGTGCTAATTTTTGGGGTGAGTATAGCGATCGCTCTTTTAATCCGCTACGGTGATGGCAGACCCTCAAAATAAACAGGCGGCGGACTCAGGCGGTTGTATAAAGTTCGACCCTTAGTTGGGGCTCACTCTAGCACCCGTCCTTACCAAACTTAAAATTCCATGCAGGATATTAACAATCACAATCATCAGTCAGACATTCCTCAAGAAATGCAAAAGCCTAAAATTAGATTTCGGGTATCTTGGCAGATCATATTTGTTGGCCTGATGTTCCTGTATATGTATCTGCCTATCTTGGTTCTCACCTTTTATAGCTTTAATGAATCCCGCTATAGTGCAGGATGGCAGGGATTTACCCTACAGTGGTATGTCAAACTTTTTCAGGATACCCGCATCCTTAGCGCTCTCAAAAATAGCCTTACCGTTGGCTTGAGTGCCGTAGCCATATCATCCGTCATTGGAACCCTGATGGCTGTGGGATTATCCAGGTTTCGCTTTCCCGGAAAAGGTATTTATCTGGGCATATCTTACTTGCCTTTAATTGTCCCCGACATTGCGATCGCCGTTTCCACCCTAGTATTTTTGGCAGCCTTAGCCATTCCCCTGAGTTTATCAACTATCATAGGCGCTCATGTAGTCTTCTGTCTCGCCTATGTCGCCCTGGTGGTATCCACTCGCCTAGCTGACCTAGACCCCCACTTAGAAGAAGCTGCACTAGACCTAGGGGCAACACCAGATCAAGCCTTTATCAAAGTCTTGCTACCCCAACTCATGCCCGGTATCATTTCTGGCTGTTTACTGGCTTTTGTCCTGAGTATGGATGATTTTTTGATTGCCAGTTTCACCGCCGGAAGTGGCGCAACTACTCTGCCAATGGAAATTTTTAGCCGCATTAGAACCGGAGTTAAACCCGATATTAACGCCCTCAGCGTAATTTTGATTATAGGTTCCGGGTTGTTAGCATTTGCCGCAGAGTTTCTCAGAAATCAAAATCAGAAGAACTGAAAAATTGTCTTGGTTCCCCTATACGGGGTAAACTGTTTGTCTTGCTGTTCGCCATGAACGTGGCAATTTAACCTGTGTGGATAACATCATCAAAAGATACGGTTCTAACTCCGACTGCTGTTGCCTTGGGGAACTTCGATGGATTTCATCGAGGACATCAACAGGTAGTCCGACCCATTCTCAACCCCAATGAGGTCGCGGTAGATTCCCAGAAGGTAGGGTTTATAAAGACGGATGAGAAAACGCCCCCAGTAGCTATTTCTGGCTATGGAACAGTGGTGACTTTTAATCCTCACCCCCAGGAATTTTTTACGGGTCAAACTAAAAAACTGTTAACTCCCTTACCCGAAAAAATTGACATTCTACGGAGGTTTGGGGTTCAGCAGTTGGTGCTTTTGCCTTTTGACAAAGATTTGGCTAGTCTCACCCCAGCTCAGTTCGTTGAGCAGATTTTGGTGGAGTATTTACAAGCTACTCGCGTGAGTGTCGGTTTTGATTTTCGCTTCGGTCGCCATCGCATGGGTAGTACCGAGGATTTAAAGGCGATCGCCTCTCAGTATGGTATTGATGTCGAAATAGTTTCTCGCTTTAAGAGTGCTTATGGCGATCGCATCAGTAGTTCCATCATCCGAGAATCCCTCACAGAAGGTCATCTTAACCGTGCTAATCAACTATTAGGACGTGCTTATACCCTCGTCGGTCAAGTGGTACAGGGTCAACAATTAGGCCGGACTCTGGGATTTCCTACAGCTAATTTACAACTGCCACCAGACAAGTTTTTACCCCAATACGGTGTTTATGCAGTCCTGGTTACGGGATTTGCTTTCGGGGAACAAACAACTATTGCCCCTCAGTTAGGAGTGATGAATATTGGTTGTCGTCCTACTGTAGCTGGAGACAATCCTACCGTTGAGGTTCATCTATTAGATTGGCATGGGGATTTATATGGTCAGAGTTTGACTGTCAGTTTAGAGGGGTTTTTGCGACCAGAACAAAAATTTGCATCCCTTGAACAACTCAAGGCCCAAATTCAAAGGGATTGTACCCACGCGCGAACCTATCTCCAGGCTAGGAAAAATCTACCCCTACTGGATTAATCTAGTTGCCTGACTAATGTTGATTTTTAACTATTCTATTTTATCGGGCTATAGTTCTCGTCGGGAATAAAGTTTCAATCCACACCTGCGCCCCAGAACATAGCTTTTGGAAAGGTTGATATAGTAGGCGGCAGGGTCCATCAATTATTATTTCCGAAGAATACAAGGTTTTATTGCCTTTGTTCAAAATAATTGGTGGGTTTAGCAATTTTTGGATGTCGCCTATCTTTCCTTGGGTTTCCCTGAGTATGCGGTTGTTGTTACCAATGACTTTCTTGTTGATGTGAATATACGTGGGCTTATTCTTAGGACGGCTACATTCCCAGGTAGGCTTCGGACCCCGCCCCCCAGGTGTGATTTCAGGCATTTCGCCAGTTAGGGGAATCACCCACATCCTGCCAATTCGGTAAGCTCCGGGAATTCTACCACTATACAAAAGCTGCCTAACTCTGGTGGTGCTTACACCCATCATTTTTGCGGCTTGAGAAGTACCTATGAACATCATCGGCAAAAACTATTACGATAGTATAAGAGAAATTATAGCAGATGATCTCTGGTTGGTCGAAACTGCTGTCTGGTGAGGTCTGGGAATTCTTGGTGGGCAAGAATTGGCGGGCTCAAGAGCGATCGCCCTTCAGTCAAACATTGGCATCTTCCGCTTTCGCGCTCTATGGCCAGTGATTAGTTCTACACCCAACACAATCAATATTTAGATGGGCAGGGGGGCGGCGGGGTGTTTCGGTGGCAGACGTTGAGAATAATTACACCTGATAAATCCCCCCTAATTGTAGTTGACAGATGGGAAAAAATAGCTCTCCGAACTCGAACACAACTCAGGTTAATGGGGATATAAAAGCGATCGCTTCCCTGGCGCGAGCAGCCATCAGAAATCGTGGCGGAAAGCGGCTCTGAGTAGATGGTGTTAGAAAATATCTGTACAGATAGTCTGCGGGTAGCTGTGCAACGGTCAAAATGCTGTATCCTCTCACTCAGAGGGTTGAATCACCGGAGAATTGAATGAGAGAACGTATTGAACGATTAAAGCAAAATTTAGGTCGGACTATAGTTGGTAAAGAAGAGTCAATTCGCCTAACCTTGGTGGCGCTGCTGGCGGGGGGTCATGTGCTTTTGGAAGATGTACCGGGAGTAGGTAAAACTTTACTGGCTAAATCCTTGGCTCGTTCTATTGATGGGGTTTTCCAGAGGATTCAATGTACACCGGATTTATTACCAACCGATATTACTGGTACTAATATTTGGAATCCTAGCAGTGGTGAGTTTGAATTTTTGCCGGGGCCAGTATTTGCTAATATTTTGCTTACCGATGAAATTAACCGAGCTACACCCCGCACTCAGTCGGCTTTGTTGGAGGTCATGGAGGAAAGACAGGTGACCATTGATCGGGTATCGCGCATGGTTCCCATGCCTTTTTTTGTGATTGCGACTCAGAACCCCATTGAGTATCAGGGAACTTTTCCTCTCCCAGAAGCGCAAATGGATCGGTTTATGTTGTCTTTAACTTTGGGATATCCTAGTGAACTCGAAGAGTTGCAAATGTTGCGACGCTTGAGTGAGGGAGTACAGGTTGATGAACTTAAACCCTGTCTCAGTTTACAGGATATTCTGACTCTGCAAAAAGAATGTCAGCGAGTCCAGTTGGATGGGTCTTTACAGCAGTATATTCTTAATTTGGTTCGCGCTACACGGGAGCATGAGGATATTATGTTGGGCGTGAGTCCTAGGGGGGCGATCGCTCTTCATCGTACTACCCAGGCGATCGCTTTTTTGTCGGGACGAGATTACGCAGTTCCTGATGATATTAAATTATTGGCTCCCCATGTCCTTTCACATCGCTTGATTACTGCTGGTGGTCGCCGTTCTAAGACGGTTATTGAAGCCTTACTGCAATCTGTACCTATTCCATCCTAGGCTGGTACTACTATTAATTAATCCCCGGCTCAACATATATTAGGACGGAGCAAAATATACCCCTCTGCCTTCTATGGCTTTGAGGGGTTTTGCTGTGCTTCTCTGATGCTAACGATAGGTATGCGATCGCATTTTAATCACTGAGAAAACCTAGTTTCTCATCATCATACAAGTATGAAGGCGAGACAATATGCTACTTTCACCATTGCATCAACTTAGCTAATCTTCCGAGCCTACCTGTTTCAGATAAATGTGCTTACGTCCCAGAATAATCTCAAATTCATCTCCCGGTTGCAGATCCATTTGCTTCGTATAGGCTGACCCAATCAACAGGTTGTTATTAGATTGAACCGTAATTCTATAACTTGCAGAACGTCCCCCACGTCCATTACCTTCTGATTTACCATCTAGTTCGATTCCTTCAGCGTCTATTAAGGCGTTAAGGAATTTCATCATATTAACTCGCTCTATACCGCCTTTTGTTAAGGTATAGTATCCGCATTCTCTGGCTTTCTCTTCTTTGTTCATGTGGCCGAGATTTCGGACTTTTTCTAAAAGTGCTTGACCAGTTAGCGGTTGTGCTTGAGTGTCGGAATTGTTCTTCTTAGCCATGATGTCTTCCCTTGCATATTCGAGATGATGTCATCACCCCAGTTATGGTTATCTCTCGGACAACCATAACTGTTCACGATGACCTGGTACCTGGATACTATCTTACACTAAGAGCGCAGAATTATTCATCTCCATCATTAACATTTTTAACGGATGTAATCATCCTATAGCTGATTATTCTGTAAAGGCTTACCTGTTTGTGGTTTCCCTAATCTATTACTGTCGGTAGTTGAGGTCAAACTCAGTTAGAATCTAGGAAGGATGGATCAAATGATGTTAATCAATGATGTATCCGTAAATTCCACTAGATAGATAAGGATGAGTAATCTGGGTTAAGGTGGGTAGCAACGGCTGAGACTAGAGATCAAATAACTACAAAAATTACTGTTAATTTGAAAGGGATTAATGAAGTTAACTACTCGCGGACATTATAGTGTTAAAGCATTGTTAGATTTAGCCATGCTGGGCAGCAGTGGTCCCGTGTCGGTACGAGCGATCGCCTCTCGGCAAAATATTCCAGCTCCCTATTTAGAAAAGTTACTAATTGAGATGCGGCGCAGGGGGTTAGTAATTTCCGTAAGAGGCTCTCAGGGGGGATATAAGTTGGCATATCCACCTGCTCAAATTTCTCTGGGGCAAATTCTGGAAGCCGTTGGTGAGACCATAGAACCTTTATCTAACCATCAACCTGATGCTGAACAAATAGAGGATTGGGTAACATTTACTCTCTGGAATCGTCTCCATGAAAAATTAAAGGAGGCTCTGTATAGCATCTCCCTAGAAGACCTTTATTATGATGCCCTCAGTTGGCAGGCGGCTCAGGGAGAGTCCGCTAGTTTTGTGGTTTAATTATATGCTGGCGGTTAAGGATTACATGGCAGTTAAGAAATGAGCGATTTCCAGACAATAGTAATTTTGGCAATAGCGGCGGGCTTGGATTATGCTATCGGTGATCCGTGGAATTGGCTGCATCCAGTTCAAGTTATGGGTTGGGTGATTACCAAATTGACTCAACCAGTTCTGAGATATTTCAAGAGTCCTTTATCTCAAAAGCTGGCGGGAATTTTGGTGGGGTTGATTTTGGTGATTGGTAGTGGATTGGTCAGTTGGCTGATGGTGGCAGCAGTTAAAGTCTGGTCAGAGCAATTACCCTTTCATGGTATTATCTTTGTAGGCTTACAAAGTATTCTTTTAGCTAGTTGCTTTGCTGCTCGGAGTTTGCGAGCGGCCGCTGAGGATGTACAAGAGCCTCTGCAACGGGGGGATTTGCCAACAAGCCGCCAGCGATTAAGTCAGTATGTGGGTCGAGATACGGAACATTTATCGAAACCTGAAATTGAGCGGGCTATTGTGGAAACTATTACCGAAAATGCGATCGATGGTATGATGGCTCCCCTATTCTATGGGATTATTGGTTTGCTGATACCAGCAGTGGGAAGTGTTCCTCTGGCTTGGGCTTATAAAGCTGCCAGCACCCTGGATTCAATGATTGGTTATCGTGAAGCACCTTATACTCATATAGGATGGTTTAGTGCTAAATTAGAGGATGTTCTGACTTGGCTTCCTTGCCGTCTCAGTGTAATTACGGTTGCTCTATTGTCGGGTCAACCTAGACGGGTTTGGCAGATATGTCGCCGAGATGCTATTAATGATCCTAGCCCTAATGCGGGTTGGAGTGAATGCGCCTATGCGGTGGCTTTGGGGGTACAATTGGGGGGAGTGAATCAATACCGAGGAAAAGTTAAACATAAACCTACTTTAGGAGATCCTATTGACCCGATTACGTCAGAAACTATTGAGGGGGCGCTGGCTATCACCCGCAACTCAATTTTTATATGGTTAGGCGCGACTTTTATTATATTTATAATTAGGTCAATATTTTGGCAATAAAAATAAGGCGTTATTTAGCCAATAATGTCGGCAGTAAATATAGATATTTGGCAGATATCTAAACCAGTAATTTTGTGAAGCAATCAACTTGAATCATGAGTAAAATTGTCGAAATCCTATCGGCTGAAGAAATGCGGCGAACTTTGAACCGTTTAGCATCCCAAATTGTGGAAAGTGGGGGAGATTTATCTAACCTGGTATTATTGGGAATATATACGCGGGGGGTTCCGCTGTCGGAAAGGTTAGGGAACCAAATTAACTTGCTGGAACAGTTGACGGTTCCTCGTGGCGCTTTGGATATTACTTTCTATCGGGATGATTTAGATAAGGTGGGGATGCGAACTCCGGCACAAACTAAAATTCCTTTTGACTTGACAGGTAAAAAAGTGGTTTTGGTGGATGATGTGATTTATAGTGGACGTACTATTAGGGCGGCTTTGAATGCGGTAATTGAATATGGAAGACCGGAGACTATCCAATTGGCGGTTTTAGTCGATCGCGGTCATAGACAACTACCCATTCAAGCGGATTTTATTGGCAAAGAACTCCCGACGGCTAGAGATGAAGAGGTGCGAGTATATCTGGAGGAGGTAGATGGATACGATCGCATAGAATTAAAGTCCGAATAATCAGAATAAGTTAAAGGTATCCATCACCGCTGTCTGGAATTAATTATCAATTGGGAACTGTATAAAAATGGAATTTTCCACGGAAAGCCGCAAGGCTGATCATCTGCGAATTTGTTTAGAGTCTGATGTACAATTTCGCCAAAAAACCAATGGTTTCGATCGCTATCGGTTTACCCATTGCTGTCTACCGGAAATTAATCTTGGGGAGGTAGAGGTCTCTACAGAGTTTCTGGGTAAGTCCCTGGCTGCGCCGTTGTTAATTTCCTCGATGACTGGTGGCACAGAACAGGCTAAACTAATTAACACCCGCCTAGCTAGGGCGGCTGCCAGACATCAAATTGCTATGGGGGTGGGTTCCCAAAGGGTGGCGGTGGAAAAGCCAGAATTAGCCCCTACTTTCGCAGTGCGATCGCTCGCTCCTGATATTGTACTATTTGCTAATTTGGGCGCAGTTCAACTAAACTATAGCTATGGCTTAGAGCAATGTCAGCGGGTAATTGATATTCTGGAAGCCGATGCCCTAATTTTGCATCTCAATCCTCTCCAGGAGTGCATTCAAACGGAAGGCGATACTAATTTCCGAGGACTACTTGACAAAATTGCCGATTTATGCTACAAGCTGCCAGTTCCGGTGATTGCCAAAGAAGTCGGTAACGGCATATCGGCTGCTATGGCTAAAAAGCTGATAGATGCGGGAGTAGCTGCCATTGATGTGGCTGGTGCGGGCGGTACGTCTTGGGCGAGAATAGAAGGACAGAGGGCTACAGATCCTCGTCAGCGACGCTTGGGGGAAACTTTCGCTGATTGGGGTTTACCGACGGCTGAGTGTATCACTGAGGTTAGGGCAGATTCTCCTGATATTCCTTTGATTGCTTCTGGGGGACTCCGCAATGGTTTAGATGTGGCTTATGCGATCGCTTTAGGTGCTGATTTAGCCGGTTTAGCGTGGCCTTTTTTACAGGCGGCGGCTGAGTCAGAGGCTGCTGTTGATAGCTTGGTAGAGATTCTGATAGCCGAAATATCCACGGTGCTATTTTGCACGGGAAGTAGAACCATGAAGGATCTTCAGCGACCACAAGTTTTGAGAGCCATATATTGACCACAGAAACACTCGCCGCCTACTAGGTAGGGGAGGGTTTGGGTAATAGGGGTTTGTTGGTAAACCGGGGGCAAAAAAACAGGACAGTAGGGCATAGCCCCCTGTCCCATCTATGAGTTATTGGGGAGTGAATTTAGCCAAAGGCCAGAAAGGGAACTGTTGATTAGCCTGGAGGTTAACGCCTTGAATGTTGTTTTGGGCGAAAACATGGATTTTGTCTTGCCACAGGGGAATAAAAGGCACATCCTCAGCCAGAATTTGTTGAATTTCCTGAAAGATAGCTTGGCGAGTCTCAGGGTTAGCCTCAGTGCGCTGTTGACGAATTAACTGATTCATGCGATCGCTATAGTAGAAAGACCCATGATATTGACTAGCACCTTCGACGCATCCAGTTTGGGGGGAACCATTAGCACAATCAAGAAAGGGGTGTATATAGTTATCAGGGTCCAAGAAATCGGCATACCAATCCAGAATAAAAGTCGGATAAATTCCCTTATCCAAATTTTGAAAAGCGGTAGTTGTATCGACACTTTGAGGTTGTAACTGTAAAATACCCCCCAAATTATTATCAGATAAAGCCTTGAGAGTAGCCGCCAACTCTTGACGTTTCTGGGAGTTCGCGCCATACCAAAGTTCAACCACAGCGGGGTTTTCGGGAGTAAATCCCGCCTCTGTTAACAGTTGTTTAGCCTTCTCAAAATTAGCATCTCCGTAGGCTTCCTTAAATACGGGAAGGTGACTTTCAAAAGTAGTAGGAATGAGACTATAAAGAGGTTCGGCTTGTCCTCGGAGAACCCTTTCATTAATTAAATTTCTATCGACTAAAGAGGCGATCGCCTGTCGAACTTCCACCCGGTCTAAGGGTTCGCTGTTCACATTTAATACTATGTAATTAATAGTATTTCCATCAGCACTAATTGCTTGCCATCTTCCCTGTTCTGCACCTTCTAATAAATTGGCAATTTGGTCAGGCTCAAGGGATATATAAGCGACATCGACAGCATTAGTGCGGAAAGCATTAAACAAATTAGCAGGACTAGAAAAACGTTGTAAATCCACACCTTGATTAGCTGGTTTATCCCCCCAATATTGGTCAAAAGGATGGAGGCGAATCAGATCAACAGCATATTCTGTTAAAACATAAGGTCCGGTTCCGACAAAAGAATTAGGCTTAAATTTACCCGCCCCAATTTCATAAGCACTAGGGGAAACCGCACAAGCTCCCGAAAATGCTAATAGGGAGGGGAAAGCGGCAAAGGGACGCTTGAGTTTAATAGTTAATTCATATTCACCGGTGGTGGTAATATCCTCAACAATATCGGAGAGTAAAGAGGAAGGGGGTCCGCCGTTTTCAATAAACCGGCGCAGGGAAAAAGCCATCGCCTCAGCATTAAAAGGCGTGTCATCATGGAAAAGCACCCCCTGGCGTAGGGGTATAGTATAGGTTAGCCTATCGTCGCTAATGGTAGGAAAATCGGTAGCTAGTTGAGGCTTGAGTTGGGTAGTTCCCACTTCATAGGCGTAGAGGCGATCGCCTAAATTATACAGAAGATTGCCAGAAATAACCTCATAAGCATCGGCTGGATCGATAGTGCGGAGGGTTTGGGTAGTACCAATAATAATCCGTTCGTCGCCGTTGCTAGACCCTGGGGTAGTAGTGGTTTGATTATTGGGTTGAGCGCAACTGATAATGAGGAAGCTAACCAAGCCAAACAGTCCTAAAAATTGCCATAGGACTCGGAACCGCCGCCGACTACCCCTAACCAAGTTAGATAACAGCATCTGGTATTTTGTGTGCATCTGATGAATGTTTTAATTTAAGGCGCGCCGTGCTAGTTTAGCATAGGTTTTTACTGTCTGATATGGCATTTCTAAATCAGTAGCGATCGCCACTAGAGATTCTCCCAACTCCCGACGCGCCAGAATAGTCGCCCAGGTTTCGGCTATGTCGGTGGCGCGGTTTCCCCCGGTGCGCTGTCTTTGGGAACGGAAAATGTCGGTTAATTCCAGAATGCGATCGGCTAGTATTTGTTGAATAGTAGACACATTCTGGATATCGTCTACTAACCAGCCTAAGCGGGTTTGTCCTAAGCCAAAGGGGGTTTTATGTCCCGTTCCACAGTAGGGGGCGAGTTGTCCTAGGGCGTAAAATAGCTGTTGCTGCTGTTGGATATTTCCAGAAAACTGGGTTTTGCTTTTCTGGGATCTGGCTAATTCAATGGCTCCGGTGAACCCGGTTACCATTCCCCGTTTTCCGGCGGCGACTTTGACGGACTGTAGATAATGACGTTGGAGGATGACAAACTCATCGACCCATTCTAAAAATAGGTCGCGATCGCATTTAATCTCCGAAAAATCATGCCATCGCCGCAGGTAGCTATGAAATAGGTTAACTGGAATTGGTAGGGGGAGATGATGTCCTTTGTGACGAAAACTGGTGGGAGAGAGAAAACTTAATTTCAGGTTAGAGGTTTTGGGAGACTGCTGTTCCCACAGTTGCTGATAGGTCTTGGCTTCCAGGAAGACTTTACAGGAATTGATGGTTAGGGGGGCGTTTCTGAGTTCAATGCGGGGGGGTAGGTTTTGGGTCCATTTCCCTAGCCACTGAACTACTGGACGAGATAACCCGGTGACATACCAACGGTAGAGGCGATCGCCTTGTAGTTGCAGATTTTTTCCAGAGGTGATTAGGGAACCGGACAACCCTGAAATGGTAAAGGGTTTTTCCGATTGTCCATCATGGAGATATTGGGAAAGTTCTGGGTTAGTGTTACGCACTTGGTCGAGAAACCAGGCGTGTAGACCAATGGTATATTGAGGGTAAAGGATATGATTGTCGGTGGGTGTGAGTTCAAATTCTAAACCTACCAATTCGCTTTCGGTAGACCAATGGGAATTTACCGAGGGATGCTCACGGTTACGTTTATTGGGGTAAGCCATAACAGTTGATGGTTTTTGAGTTCGGTTAACATAACCTTTTGTTGACAATGGTATGGGACAATACATAATGGCAGCAGTTTTTTTGATGCCATTGCTGTGTATACTTTAGCCATAATGTATATCTCCCACCCCCAGACTACTACAGAAACGAGCGATCGCTCCCTACTCCAGCAACGAATCAGGATTGAATCTCTAGTTAATGCAAATCAGACCCCAGCCAATGAACCCGCCACGGGTTATGATATAATCGAGAGTCTAGCAACCCCCTACCAGCCGAAAACTCTGTCCCCTAAGTATTTTTATGATGATCAGGGTTCTCTATTGTTTGAAAAAATATGCGAATTACCCGAATATTATCCGACCCGCACAGAAACGGCTATTTTAAGGGATTTTGCGTCGGAAATTGCCACTTTAACTGGTCCGACGGAATTGGTAGAGTTAGGGAGTGGTAGTTCTACTAAAACTCGGATTTTATTAGATGCTTACCAAAGTTTAGGCTATCCTCTGCGTTATCTTCCCATTGATATTAGTGGCGGTATTTTGGAAAATAGCGCCTATCAATTATTAGAAGATTATCCATCTTTACAAGTTCATGGAATTGTAGCCACCTATGAACAGGCTTTAGCAAAATTAGAACCCGCACCCCTTCCCAGTCGGATGATTTGCTTTCTGGGTAGCACCTTGGGAAATTTAACCCCCACTGAGTGCGATCGCTTTTTTGCACAAATTACAGCCGCTTTATTACCGGGGGAATATTTCCTATTAGGAGTTGATTTACATAAACCCACCGATATTGTAGAAGCCGCTTATAATGACAGTCAGGGGGTAACGGCTGCTTTTAATTTAAATATGCTGTCACATTTAAACCATCGTTTTGATGGTGATTTTGATATCAAAAACTTTGAACATTGGGCTTTTTATAACCTAGAAGAACATCAAATTGAGATGCACCTACGCAGTCTCTGTCAGCAAACTGTACGCCTAAAAAGTTTAAACTTGACCGTCAATTTTAGCGCCCAGGAAACAGTCCGCACCGAAATCTCCCGCAAATTTGAACTAGAAAATATGCAGAATTATCTTAACCAGCAAGGTTTACAACCCGTCAAGACTTGGACTGATAGTAACAATTGGTTTGGTCTAATTCTGGCTAAATTGACTTAGGTAGGATAGGAAGTATGTCTGGGACAATTAATTAATTATCCCAGACCTCTCGCCCTCTCCCAGAAGGAGAGGGAGTTCCATGATCAATAGATATGGGTGGTATATGGCTGGAAAAGTTAAAATTTATTGAGATCGATGCCAGCCTCTTTAGCCATAGCTTGTAACCCTTTCTTCTCAATAGTTTTAATAGCCTTAGTGGAAAGTCTCAGACGTACCCAGCGCTTACCTTGGGGCCACCATATCCGTTTCCACTGCAAATTGGCTTGTTGTAGTTTATGGCTACGACGGTGGGAGTGAGAGACAGCCATTCCGTTATTAGCCCGTTTTCCTGTAAGCTGACAGACACGAGACATAGTACCCTCCAGTTGAAAATTAAACGCAAACCCTTATTATAAGCGATCGGGGGCTAAATAAAGTGAGATAGTTGGAAATGTTGGGTTAGGCTAGAGAGTGCTGGTGTTGCCTAAACAGTCCGACAAGAGAAAAAGAGAAATTATGGTCTCCCCCGAACCAGGGCTAGACCCCCAAGTCCAGTTTGCTGCTATACGAAAAAGCTGCTATGTCAACTTTAGTTATCGTTGAATCACCGACCAAAGCCCGGACTATTCGTAACTTCTTACCGAAAGACTATCAGGTAGAAGCCTCAATGGGCCATATCCGAGATTTACCACCCTCTGCTGATGAAATTCCCGAAGAGTACAAGGGGAAAACATGGGCAGGGCTAGGGGTAAACGTGGAAGGGAATTTTGAGCCTATTTATGTAATCCCCAAAGATAAGCAGAAAGTGGTCAAAGAACTCAAGAAAGCGCTCAAACAAGCGACAGAATTAGTTCTAGCGACCGACGAAGACCGAGAAGGGGAAAGTATTAGCTGGCACTTGTTGCAGGTGCTAAAACCGAAAATTCCCACCCGGCGTATGGTGTTCCATGAAATTACCTCCGAAGCCATACTCCAAGCCCTACAACATTGCCGAGACTTAGATGAACAACTGGTTCACGCCCAAGAAACCCGGCGGATACTCGATCGCCTCTATGGTTATACCCTGTCACCACTGCTGTGGAAAAAAATCGCCAGAGGCTTGTCAGCAGGTCGGGTGCAGTCTGTAGCCGTAAGATTGATAGTAAACCGAGAGAGGGAGCGTCGCGCCTTCCGACAGGGGGGATATTGGGATCTCAAAGCCTTGCTCGAACAAGGTAAAACCGAGTTTGAGGCGAAACTAATTACCCTGAATGGGGTAAAGGTAGCCACAGGTAGCGACTTCGACGAAAGCACTGGTCAAATCGCCCAGGGGCGTAATGTAGTCCTACTAGACTCAGACCAAGCCCAAGCCCTCAAGGAGAGACTGAGGGAGAAACTCTGGTCTGTGAGGAATATTGACGAACGCTCAGTTACTCGCAAACCCGCGCCGCCATTTACCACATCGACTCTCCAACAGGAGGCTAACCGGAAACTCAGACTTAGCGCCCGCCAGACTATGCAGGTGGCTCAGGGACTCTATGAGCGGGGTTATATTACCTATATGCGGACTGACTCTGTGCATTTATCAGAGCAAGCCATAGTAGCTGCTAGAAACTGCGTTGAGCAGAAATATGGCAAAGAGTACCTGAGTCCGAAACCGCGCCAGTACACGACCAAAAGTAAGGGGGCTCAAGAAGCCCACGAAGCTATCCGCCCGGCTGGAAATTATTTCCGTACTCCCCAGGAAACTGAGTTAAGTGGTAATGACTTGAAACTGTATGACTTAATTTGGAAGCGGACGGTTGCTTCTCAGATGGCTGACTCTCGCCAAACTAATATCTCTGTTGACTTACAGGTGGAAGATGCGGGTTTTCGGGCGACCGGGAAACGTATTGATTTCCCTGGGTTTTTGCGGGCTTATGTAGAGGGGTCTGATGATCCTGATGCGGCTTTGGAAAATCAAGAGCTACCTCTACCACCTTTAAAAGTGGGTCAGCATCCTGATTGTAAGGATTTGGAGGCGATCGGACATGAAACCCAACCTCCGGCGCGCTTTACAGAAGCATCTTTGGTTAAAACTCTGGAAAGTGAGGGGGTAGGTCGTCCGAGTACCTACGCGAGTGTGATTGGTACGATTATCGATCGCGGTTATGCTCAAATTAAGGGTAATGCTCTGATTCCTACTTTTACGGCTTTTGCGGTTAATAGCCTGCTGGAAAAACATTTTCCCGATTTGGTGGATATCGGTTTCACCGCTCGCATGGAGAATACTCTTGATGAGATAGCCACTGGACAGGCAGACCAGTTACCTTATCTGCAAAAGTTCTATTCCGGTGACGGGGGGCTGGAAAATCAGGTTAAGGAACAGGAAAGCCAAATTGATGCTAAGGTAGCCCGCACTATTGAATTGGAAAATTTGGGTGATGCTACTGATGGCATGACTTACCGTTTGTGTTTGGGTCGCTTTGGGCCTTATATCGAGGCACAGAAGGATGAGGAGATTATTACTGCTTCTATTCCTCAAGACCTGACTCCTGCTGACCTGACTCCTGAGTTAATTCAGGAGTTGATTGGACAAAAGACGGAGGGACCGGAAAAGCTGGGAGTCCATCCCGAAGCAGGAGAACCGATTTTTATGTTAATTGGTCCCTATGGTCCCTATGTGCAGTTGGGGGAAGAGTCGGAAACTAATAAGAAGCCGAAACGGGTTTCTCTTCCCAAGGGGCTGGAAAAGGATGCTGTGACTTTGGATGTGGCGGTGTCGCTTTTGTCTTTACCTCGCCTTTTGGGACTGCATCCCGAAACGGGGGCTAAGGTTAAGGCTGCTATTGGTCGCTTTGGTCCTTATGTGGTTCATGAAAGTAAGGAGGCTAAGGATTATCGCTCTATTAAGGCTCCTGATGATGTGTTGACTATTACTTTTGAGCGGGCTTTGGAACTTCTGGCTCAACCTAAGGTGGGACGCAGGGGAACTAAAAAAACTCTTACTCCCCTGCGAGAGTTGGGAGAACACCCGGAAGATGGAGAACCTCTCAATATCTATGATGGTCGCTATGGTCCCTATATTAAGCATGGCAAAATTAATGCTTCTTTGCCTAAAGACCAGGCGATCGAAACTTTTACCCTGGAACAGGCTTTGGAACTATTAAAGGCTAAGGCGGCTTCTGGCTCCAAGTCCAAGTCGAAGTCGAAGTCTACTAGCAGTACCACTGCCAAAAAGTCCACGACTGCCAAAAAGTCCACGACTGCCAAAAAGTCCACGACCGCCAAAAAGTCCACGACCGCCAAAAAGTCCACGACCGCCAAAAAGTCCACGACCG
>NZ_JARPLC010000022.1:0-9589 GCF_032350395.1 Limnospira sp. PMC 289.06 | reverse complement strand
CCAAAAAGTCCAGCACTAAGGGCGAAACGGAATAGGTTTTGACATCCCGGAATGGGCTGATATAATGGGAGAATGGGCGGGTTGTATCGACTGGCGATCGCAAATAGAGATGCTCTGGAAACTCGCCCCTAACCCTGTGAGTTCATGGGAATGGGGATTATTATGTGGAAATATATCATCACGGCCTTAGTGGCTTTGGAATTGGTCTTGCTGAGTTCGTTTTGGTCTCCGGCTGCGGCGACGATTAATGATACAGAATCCTATATTTGGGATTATGCCTATAGCGGTAGTAGTCAATTTGTCTGTAAACAGGTGATTTTTCACCCGATAGGGGAACCTGTAACGGCTCATGAATCACTCACCCAACCGGCTATACTACGATCGCATATTGTTGACAGCAGCCACTGTAAAAGCGTCAGTAAACCCAGTTAAATAGACCGTCTCAAATCGGAAACCATCAATTAAGGGGTCGATTCAGGTTGACCCCACAGGGTGATTTGTTGCCTGACCCAAAAATAAGTTTGGCTAATTGATACGGCTCAAATATATGGGATTTTTCAAAGACTGTTAAGATTTGATACGTTTTTGGTGATCAAAAGTGGCAACAAGTTGACGAGATTATCGGGGTTGTGGTAGCATTGAGGAAACCGATACCAAGGGCTTATTGTGTCTTTATGCAAAAATAAAGGGTGAAACCCTGATTATATGGCGATTAAAGTGATTTTTTGACGAAAATCTGAAGCTGGCGATACACGAGTTTTGAGGGTGAATGAGGATCTCTGTTTTTATACCTATTGACAAAATGGTGAGTTTGTGTAGTAGTATGGCGGAGAGTATGTTAGTGGGAGTGGGAAAATGGGCTGACGATCGCCTCTGGACCGACTAAGACGAGGTAAGGTTGACCGAAGTATTTTTGAGATATGGCTTGGACTTGTGGAACTGTGACGGAAGCGACATCAATTTGAAATTGCTGGTCGAAGTCAATGCCCAATTCCAGGGTTTCATACCATCCGTAAATTTGGGCGAGTTGGCTGTTAGTTTGCTTTCCGAGGGCATATTGTCCTAGGAGCTTATTTTTAGCGACCTGGAGTTCTTCTTCTGTGAGGGTGGTGGTGGTGAGTCGTTCTACTTCGGTGCGTAGTCCGTCAATAGCGATCGCGGTATTATTAGGAGCAGTTCCCATATACACTACAAATTGGGAAGCATCTAGGCGGGTGGGATAAAAAGCCGATACATCATAGGCTAGTCCGCGCTTTTCGCGTAATTCGACAAAGAGGCGACTGGATAGACCATTCCCCAGATAGGTGTTAATGACTTTGAGGGAGGCATAATCGTGATCATAGACGGAGGCGGCGAGGTATCCTAGCATAATGACAGATTGCTGGGTTTCCTGGGGTGCGATCGCCTGGTGAGGGTTGGAGATGATTTGTGGTAGTGTCAGTTTGGGGAGGGGAGTCCGGTCGGCTTTCCAGTCTCCAAAGGTTTTTTGTATGTGGCTTAGGGCTTTATCTAAGCTAATGCGTCCGGCTAGGGAAATAATCAGATTATCTGGGCGAAAATAGGTCTGATGAAATTCTTGTAGGTCGGCGCGGGTAATTTGGCTTACGGTTTCTTCAGTCCCGAGGGTGGAAATGGCATAGGGATGGTTTTGGTACATTCCCCGTCGCAGAAAGTCGAAAGCGATGGAAAATGGCTGTTCTTTGTGAGACCTAATACCTTGAATGGTGATGCGACGTTCGAGTTCTATTTCCGCTTCGGGAAAAGATGGGGCGCGCAAAAGTTGGGCGACTAACTCCAAAATATTCTCGAAGTCCCCAGAAACTGTTTTGACACCAACGAGGAAATAGTCGGAGGAGGTGTCGGCGCTAACTCTCGCCCCTACTGACTCGACTCTTTCGGCAATTTCTAGGGATGAGAGGTTTTCTGTCCCTTTGGTCATGACGGCGGCGAGGAGGTGAGAGAGTCCGGCTTGGTGTGGTGGCTCCCAACGGGTTCCGGTTCTCAAAAATAAACGGGTGGCGATAATGTCCGCCGCCGGGTTTTCGGTGACTAACAGGGTAATGCCGTTATCTAAAACATAGCGATGAACGTTCTGGGTGTCTGAGAATGATGGGGTTAGGGTTTGAGTCACGGCTGCCTATATGATGAAATGCGATCGCAGTTGATGCCAGGATCCTTTGTAACACAAAATTAGGATATTTCAGGAGTGGTGATAGTCGTTCCATGATAACAACTCAGTTTTTGGTGATGTGATGGAGGCGATCGCTTAGGAGTTGGTGACTGGGACTGAATAGGGCCCCCCAGGCTAGTATGACGACTCCGAGAGTTCCGAGGGCGCTCGCGGAAGCGATCGCAAACACAATTATAATCTGATAGCGTACAGCATCAAGGGGACTGGCTCCGGCTAAAATTTGACCAGTCATCATACCGGGTAAACTAACTACACCCATAACCATCATAGAGTTAATGATGGGTATCATCCCGGTTCGGACTGCGGTCTGAATTTGTTTATGGCTGGCTTCCCACCTGGTAGCACCTAGGGCGAGTAGGGTTTCAATGCCATTACGGTTACTGACGACTCCTTCCATAAACCTGTCTAAGCCTAAAGAAATTCCGTTTAATGTGTTTCCGAGGATCATTCCCAACAGAGGGATTAAATATTGGGGATTGTACCAAGGTTGTACTTGAATGATGCCGATGACTGATAGGTTGGTGATTAAAAAGGCTGATACTAATACTGACAGTAAACTCCGCCAATAGATTCCCGCAAAACGGCGCGATGTTCGGTTTACTGCTGATATTCCGGCTATGGCTGCCATTAATAGAGCGATCGCTAATACTACCCAGGGGTTATCCAGGGCGAATAACCATTCTAGGATATAGCCGACTAACAATAATTGTACTACGCACCGCAGTGATGCTATGGCGAGGGAGCGTTCTAAACCTAGGCGTAATTGGATGGATAGGGCGACGTTGATTATAATTAATAAAACTGATGCGCCTAGTTGTCCATAACTGAGGGAAAGGTAATTATCCGACATAGGGAGAAAGGATAAGTTGTTGGTTGGTCACTCGTTGAATTTGCTGGGGGTCGTGGCTAGTCCAAATGCAAGCACGTTGGGGGTTAGCAGACAGCCAGAAGGCGATCGCCTCTTCGACTTTGTGGGTGGTTTCTGGGTCTAAAGATGCTGTACATTCATCTAATAACAAAACCATTGGTTCTAGTTGTAGGGCTCGGATAATTGCCACAAGTTGACTTTCTCCCCCTGATAGGTTGGTGGCTGGTTGGTAGAGAAAATCAGGGTGGCGGTCAAAGGTTTCCAGTAGGTCTCGGACTTGGTGAGGGTCATAGCGACGGTGGGAGTTAATGGCGAGTTGATAGACTGCCTTTAGGTTGGCTTCTACACTACCCTCGAACATGATGGGGCGTTGATGTAGGTAAATGACTTGTGAGCGGTACAAGGGCAAATTCCAGGCGCTCAGGGGCCGATCTAAATATCTGATTTCTCCTTCATCTAGGGGGTCAAGGCAGGCGATCGCTCTCAATAATAAACTTTTTCCGGTTCCGGTGGCACCAACTAAGCCTAATTGTATGCCAGGTTCTAAGTTAAAGGATAAATCACGCCATAGCCACCTGGCTGCTTCCTCTGAACTTAGGGAGGGTTGTATTTTTTGACAGCCGATTTTGATGCCTTCGATAATTGCCATTGATTAACATCAACAAGGTAGTCTCTGGCTGTCTGTTGGGTTCAACAGATGTAACCAGAGGGAATAGATACTTACTGATTATTCCTGGGGATGGGGAAACTGTCAACTACTGCTCTATAAGCATAAGATTGGGCGGATTTTAGTATGGGGTTGCTACTATCTATTATATGATAGACTGAATTAAAATGAATCATCATAAAATGAATTTTGTCGCAGCGTTTAGTAGTTGCTTGATTATATCTATGTACTTAGGGGTAGATGCTGCACCAGTTAAAGGTACAGTCGATATAGTTCGGGTTGGTGTATACGAAAATAAACCCAAGGTTTTTATTGATGAAAATGGTAAACCTACCGGGTTCTGGGTAGATATACTGAAGTTTATGGCGAGGAGGGAAAATTGGCAGTTGCAGTATATCCCCTGTGAGTGGAATCAATGCTTAGAATTATTGGAGGAAGGACAGCTTGATTTAATGGTCGATGTGGCTCACTCGGAAGAACGCGATCGCCGTTTTGATTTTAACCAAGAAGTTGTCCTCGTAAGTTGGTCGGAGATTTATGGAAGACCGGGAATTTCTATTAACTCGATTATCGACTTACATCAAAAACAAGTAGCTGTATTAGCTGGTAGTATTCAACAGTCATTATTGATAGAAAAAGCCGAGGCTTTTGCCGTTCAACCGCAATTAGTGGAAGCCTCTAGTTTTCAGGAGATTTTTGAGCTAGTTGCCAATGGAGAAGTTGATGCGGGTGTGGTAAATCATCTCTATGGTTGGGAGGCTTCATCGGTCTATAATTTAGCGAGAACCCATATTTTAATTAACCCTTCTCGACTACATTTTGTCACGGCAAGAGGTGAAAATTATGCTATTTTAGCCGCCCTTGACCAGCAAATATTAGAGATGAAAAGGGATGCTAATTCTGCTTATTATCAAGCCTACAGACGCTGGCTACAACCACCGGCTAAATTTGGTAGGCAACAAATGAAGGAAATTTTAATCAATTTAGGGATATATACAACCATTGCTGGGGTAGTGGTTTTATTGGTGTGGAATCGTTTATTGGGTGTAGAAATTAAGCGCCGTAATCAAGTTGAAAAAGCCCTGATACAAAGTGAACAGCGTTTTCAAAAGATGGCGGCTAATGTACCGGGGGCAATTTTTCAATATGTGCTGCACCCAGACGGTTCTGATCAGGTTTTATATATGAGTGAAGGCTGTTATGAATTGTGGGAAGTTAGGGCGGACACTGTTGTTAAAGATGCTAAGATTTTGTGGGATATGGTGCATCCAGATGATCTAGAGTCAATGTATGAATCTGTACTGATTTCAGCTAATAATCTAGCCCCATGGTTTTGGCAATGGCGGATTACTACTCCTTCGGGAAAATTGAAATGGTTGCAATCAGCAGGACAGCCAGAACGCCATGATAATGGGGATATTATATGGGATACCCTAATTATGGATATTAGCGATCGCAAACAGATAGAAATCGCCTTAGCTGAAAGTGAAGAACGTCTGCGTTTAGTCACTGAAAATATGAGTGATTTAGTATGTTTACACGCCCCTGATAGCAGTTATTTATATGTGAATCCCTCTAGTGAAATATTGCTAGGATATACCCCAGAAGAACTGATTGGTAAAAAACCTACTGATATTTTCCAATCCCAGGAATTATATCAGGTATGTATGGAATATTCCCTCAGTATTTTACCGGGAATATCTCGTCCAATAATTTATCAAATCCGCAAAAAAAATGGAGAATATATCTGGTTGGAAACTCTCACCAAAGTAATTTTAGATAACCAGGGAGAGGTGAGACATTTACAGAGTGCATCTAGGGATGTTAGCGATCGCATTAAAGCAGAAGAACAGTTAAAATATGATGCTCTTCACGATAGTTTAACCGGACTCCCTAACCGTACCCACCTAATGGCACAGCTAGATATGGCTTTAAAACGAGCCCAAAATAATGAAAATTTGCAGTTAGCTATCCTGTTTTTAGACTTAGATAATTTTAAGGTTGTCAATGATAGTTTAGGTCATTTAATTGGTGATAAAATGCTGTCATTAGTGGCAAAAATCATCAAAAACTTTGTCAGAGATACTGATTTATTGGCGCACCTAGGAGGGGATGAATTTGTGATTGTCTTAGAATATTTAGAGGTGATACATGAAGCAATACGGGTAGCCGAGCGAATTTTAGAAAGTCTGCGGACATCACCTTTACAAATAGGTGAAAGAGAGGTATTTGTTAATAGTAGTATTGGCATAGTAGCGCGAACAAACCGCCACGAAAAAGCCGAAGATTTACTCAGGGATGCCGATTTAGCCATGTATCGAGCCAAACATGAAGGACGAGGGAGATATGCCATATTTGACCCCTTGATGCACTTCCACGCTGTACAACAAATGCACCTAGAGAATGACCTACGAAAAGCCATAAAAAACAATGAGTTAGTTTTATATTATCAACCTATTGTTAATATCAAAACTCAGAAGATTCAGGGATTAGAAGCACTGGTGCGTTGGCAGCATCCCGAAAGGGGTCTTTTATCCCCTGGTCACTTTATTGAAATTGCGGAAAACACGGGTTTAATTATACCTATAGGTAAATGGTTATTACACAAGGCTTGTCAACAATTAGAAGAGTGGAAAAATCAATTTCCCAGTCATTGTTTAAAAATGAGTGTCAACCTTTCAGTTAAACAATTAGAAGGTTTTTTACTAGAACAACTTGACGAAGTGTTAAATAGTTATAATCTGAACCATAATAGTTTAGTTATGGAAATTACCGAGAGTATGTTGGTAGCGAATGTTCAAAAAACCTGTGATTTACTCAGCCAAATTCAAGCCAAAGGTATTGGTTTAAGTATTGATGACTTTGGGACTGGTTATTCTTCCCTTAGTTATTTGCACCAATTACCTGTTAATAGTCTCAAAATTGACCGTTCTTTTGTGAGTCCAGAAAATTTGAGTGACCGCCACCAGGTGATTGCCAAATCAATTATAGCTTTAAGTAAATTACTGAAACTTCATGTAATTGCTGAAGGTGTGGAAACACCGGAACAATTCTACTGGTTAAAAAAACTCGGTTGTGAAGCCGCCCAAGGTTATTTATTTTCTCGACCTGTTCCGGCTAGTGAAATCACGGAGTTATTATCTCAACAATTCTTGTGTATTCCTGAGAGTAAATATTCGGATGAATTTAGCAAATAATCACCTGTTTAATTTTTTGTTGCAATTTGAAAAGACCATCGAAGCATACCGAGGTATTCGCGCAGGTATAGCTTTAGCGGTTCCTTTGGTAATCGGTCGGTTAATGGGTTATCCAGAGACGGGATTTTATATAGGTTTAACGGGGGTATTTTTTATTTTGGGTGCGGTGGGTGGTCCTTATAAAATTCGGGCTAAAACAGCGATCGCCACCCTGTTAGCAGGTCTTTTAGCTATAGGTTTGGGAACTTTGATATCCCATATTATTTGGCTAAAATTACTGATAACTTTTTTATGGATGTTTGGGGTAGGATATGCTGCGGTTTATGGACATCCTGGGGTAATGACGGGAATTGTCGCGGGGATTTTATTTCTGTTTACTATTCATACTCCCCCAGGAGATATCATAGTCGCGGGAGAAAGGATGTTTATTGCTTTGGTGGGAGGAATTTGGGCGATCGCTTTATGGTTCATTTTTTGGCCCCTACAACCTTATCTCCCCCTCAAAAAAGCCATAGCTGATTGTTATGCGGCGATCGCTGATTATATACAAGTAGTTTTAAATAATTCTACCAGTCTATCTGTCTCGGAATTACAGCAGGTTAAAGGATGGCGAGAAAAACTACAATTAGCTAAGGATGCTTTAGTCATCAACCGCCAAGGTCGCCGAGGTACTTCCGAAATCGGACAAGCGGCAGTGATTTTGATTCAAGATATTGAATACTTGATGACGGCTATCTCTACCTTAATTAAGTTATCCGGTATTCATCGAGACCAGCCGGAAAATATGACCGTTAAAATCTTGTTAAATGAGGCTTTTAAAGAAATAGTTGTTAATCTGGAAAATCTAGTCCAGACAATCCGCAATCAACCCGCTCAAGTTAACTGTGACCGCCTTAAACAAATTACCCAAGCCTTGGATGAACAACAATCTTTTCAACGTCAAACTATTGGTAATCAGGTAGATGCTTATGTGAGTTTAATTGCTCTAGTCCGGTTGATAGAAGTGCTAAATAGATTGATTTCTCTACTGGAAAGAACCTTTTTAGTTGTACAGGAAATGAAACCCACTACCATTGGGGGAGAAAATAACTCGGAATTGTCAGAAATAACTATATTGTTGGAAAAACTTGAGCAACCTTGGTTTCAACCTCTGTTAGATAACTTCAGTTTCGATTCTGCTATCTTCCGTCATGGACTCCGACTGGCTATTGCTACATCGGTAGCTGTGGCGATCGCTACTATTGAATCTATCCCCAGAGGCTTCTGGATTAGCTTAACTGTCTTATTGGTTTTACAGCATGATTTTGGTAGCACATTTCGCCGTTTTTTTCAAAGAATTTTAGGGACAGTTTTAGGCGCGTTAATCACTCCGGTTTTAACTGTGTTTATTTACACCCAAGCTGGCTTAGAAGCCATTGCTATTATGTCGGTTTCCGTGGCTTTTTCTTTGCTCAGGTTTAACTATGGAGTCGCCGTTTTTTTCATTACTGTATATGCTGTGACTCTCGAACACAGCCTAACTTTTGAGAATGCTTGGGTCGCGACTCTGCGAGTAATTGCTACTTTAATTGGTTCGGGATTAGCTTTTATGGCGGCATTCTTTCTATTTCGCGATCGCCAGGAACAACAATTCTGGAGACTAGCCACTGATGCTATTAGTTGTAGTCGGGATTATTTCCATATAGTCATCAATTCTTACTTATCTAATAATCAATCTGCTGATTATCATGCTATCAGTAAACAACGTCATCAGAATAGACTCGCTCAATTTAACGCCCAAATTTCTCTACAAAAACTGATTGATGACCCGCAAACTTCCCAACTCCAAATTGAAATAGCTTTAACTCTAATGACTAACCTAACTCGGTTCAGTCGATCTATCACTGTTTTAATTGACCAATTAAATGATTTTAGTGGTACAGACCCTCACCCAGCATTAACAACCTTTGTTAGTCGCATTGATTTGGGGTTGTCACAGTTGGAAACTTCCCTAAAATATCAAAGTCCCCTCCCCCCTATTCCCGATACAGTTACGCCATCGCAAGAGTTTCAGGTTTACCTCAAGGGTCTACCACAAAAACGCTTAGTTGAATTTGCTAACCAGGAAGATGAAACCCCCACCCGTCAAGTTTTACTAGACTATAGTATTTTGGGTTTAGAAATAGAGGATATTGCAGATTATCTACAGGGTATATATCAAGCAGTTGCTCAACTTTAATGGCGATCGCGCGTAGCCATGGGAGGGGTTGACATAGTTATATTCTCCAGCCAGGTATCAGAAACTATTCCCGATACACTTACACCATCGTAATAGTTTCAGGTTGACCTCAAGGGTCTACCACAAAAACCCTTCCCCCTATTCCCGATACACTTACACCATCGTAATAGTTTCAGGTTGACCTCAAGGGTCTACCACAAAAACCCTTCCCCCTATTCCCGATACACTTACACCATCGTAATAGTTTCAGGTTGACCTCAAGGGTCTACCACAAAAACCCTTCCCCCTATTCCCGATACACTTACACCATCGTAATAGTTTCAGGTTGACCTCAAGGGTCTACCACAAAAACCCTTCCCCCTATTCCCGATACACTTACACCATCGTAATAGTTTCAGGTTGACCTCAAGGGTCTACCACAAAAACCCTTCCCCCTATTCCCGATACA
>NZ_JARPLC010000021.1:26434-52872 GCF_032350395.1 Limnospira sp. PMC 289.06 | reverse complement strand
GGCGGAGCGGATAACTAGGGACAAGGGTACGTGGGGCTGGTTGGTTGGCTGATAGTCTCGGATCGAATAGGCCACATAACCAGGGGCTATATTATTGGACGGGTGACTCATATATATAGAGAGGGAGGGAGGTAGTGACAGACGAGAATAGTGACTTCCCGAGGATACAGACAAGTAAAAAGCCCAAGTGGTAGAGAAAAAGACTCTGATCGAAGTCAACTCTCTACCACCGGGCTGGTTGTAAATAATGATATGGATGCTAGTTGTAGCTAACAGGAAGCTAATTAGCTATTTTTCCGAGACTTGCGGGAAGAGGCTGCAAACAAACCGCCAACAGCCATCAGACCTAACATAGTGGAAGGTTCAGGAACAGAAGGCACGTTACCTGTAGGAATGTAGACTTTGTAAAGGCCGTTGTGGGAAGTTCCATCAGTGTACTCAGTTAGTCCAGTAGCAGTAGCACTGAAACTCCACAGATAATCAACTACTCCGTTATATTCATACCTGAGAATTTCACTAGCCTGCCAACCTGCAAACCAGCTTCCGTAGACATTACCTAAGTCCATATGTCCGGCTAAACCGATTTCAATGCCGTTGCTGTTACTGTTGATGTAGGAGATGTTGGGGTCGCTGGCGCGTTCAAAACCATACATACCGAAAAACGAATTAAAGGCATTTCTTCTACCGATTCTTCCTAAATCAGGTTGGTAGTTGTCCAATAACTCACCAAACCAGCGGTTAGCTAAGTTGTCAGAGCCATATTGGTTCGTGAAATTACCATCAGCAGTTGTGAACCAGTCGAAGGCGTTGAGACTACTGATAGTCAGGGTTTGACCGTTAACTTCACCAATCAGGCTGGTTCTTGCACCACCATAGAAAGATGAGTTATAGTCCCACCCATACATACTTTGATCATTAATGTGACTGCTGGAGAACAATTCAATGTTACCGCCGGGAGTTCCGTCTAGCTGGCGCAAAATGTCGTCGATGTTTGCAGAAGGGTTTGCATAGGTTTGGTCAACTAAACCGTCACCAGTAGTGTCTCGGGCATCGTAGAGGATATAGTCGTTACCTTCAATTCTGAAGTTTTGGGCTAGGACAGGAGCGGCGACTATTGCGGTCATACCGGCGGCAAGGGAGGCACTAACTAAGAATTTGTTGATAAGTCCAGCCATGATTGAAGTCTCCTAAAGTTAATAGTTGAGGGTTGAGTTAGTCCTTTTGGGGAAGCTGTAATCAGCTTTACCTGAAAAGGGATTTTGTTTAATTATTATTAGTTTTTCGTAGATGACACCGCTTTTTTCATCGGTTTCGCGCTTTTAAGTTAGGGCGCAGAGTCTTTAATATAGACATAAATTTAACGCCTGCTGTTTTTTGACTCTGTGTTCATTATAGTTGACGGTCTGGGAAAAGTCTATAAAGGTTCTGTAAAGTTATGGTGATTTTATATAAAGTTATCGGCAAATTTGATGGTGTCTAAGATTGGTCTGATGATGGTTAAAAATACTCCGTATTTCTACGAAAAATTACAGTTTTTTGGGGGTGATGTTTAAGAGATTGATCGGTATATTTAAAGGGGGCCGGACTCGATGAAACCCAGAGTAGTGCTGGGAATTGTCGAGAACCGGCCCCTATCATTAGTTGTAGTAAGTTAGGTGTTAGCTGGTTTAGGGCTGGTGGGACTGCAAGAATTGGGCAATCCGGTCTACGGCGACTTTTAAGACTTCTGGGGGATGAACGAGAGCAAAGCGGACATATCCTTCGCCGGATTTGCCAAAGCCAACGCCGGGAGATACGGCGACTCCGGTTTGTTGGACTAATTGGGCGCAGAAGCGGATAGAATCTTGACTCCAGGGTTCGGGGAGTTTTGCCCAAATGTAGAGGGTGGCTATGGGGGTAGGTACATCCCAACCGATGTCATGGAGGGCTTTAACAAAGACATCGCGCCGCTCTCGGAAGGTATCAACGGTGTAGCTAATTAATTCTTGAGGGCCGGTTAAAGCAGCGATCGCACCATTAAGAATGCCACGATACTGATTAAAGTCGATCGCCGCCTTGACCTGTCGCAGAGCGAGAATCAATTGAGGATTTCCGACGGCGAAACCGATACGGAAGCCTCCCATATTATAGGACTTGGAAAAGGTAAAAAACTCTATGGAGACGGTTTTCTGGGGGTCTGCTTGCAAGATAGAGGGGGCAATGGCATCATTATTGACGGCATTGCCTTCTGGGAAGACAAAATCCCCGTAGGGGAAATCATGAACGAGGACGAGATCATTTTTTTGACAGAAGGCTACGGCTTCCTGAAAAAATGATAAGGGAGCGATCGCGGTTGTGGGATTATGGGGATAACTCAAGACCATCATTTTGGCTTGAGACAATACGGCTTGGGGAATTTCCTCAAACTTGGGCAGGAAGCCATTTTCAGCCAACATGGTCATGGGGTAAATTTGTCCGCCAGCTATATATACTCCGCCGGCGTGGGAAGGATAGCCCGGATCTTGTAATAGGGCAAAATCTCCGGGGTCAAGAATAGCTAAAGGCAGATGTCCTGTTCCTTCCTGACAGCCTATGAGTTGGAGAACTTCGGTTTCCGGGTCAACTGGCACGCCATACTTTTGGGTGTACCAGTGAGCGGCGGCATCTCGAAAATCCTTAGTATTGCGGAATAAAGCGTAACCGTGGGTTGTAGTATCGTCGAGGGAGTCCCGAATGCGATCGATAATGTGATTAGCCACAGGTACATCAGAAGAACCCAAAGACAAGTCAATCAGATCTTGTCCGGCGGCCAATGCTTTGGCTTTGGCTCGATCCATATCAGCAAATACATTAGACCGTAGAGGTTCTAGTCGCTTAGAAAATTGCATAGCATTCAACTCCGACGCAAACGGGACTCAATAAGAGATTTACAGATTCTACAGGTGAGGGTCAATCCACTCAATTAGTTTGTCTTTGGTAATTGCTCCCTCAAAGGAGGCGATAATTTCTCCGCCCCTAAATAGTCTCAAGGCTGGGACTCCTTCCACTTGACAGAGTTTAACTGCTTGGGGGTTGGGGTCGATTTCTAGTTTAACTACTTTTAGGCGATCGCTGTAAGTATTTGCTACAGCTTCGACGGAGGGGGAAACCAAACGACAAGGGCCACACCAGCCAGCCCAGAAGTAGGCTAAAGTCGGCTGTCCAGTATTACCTAGGACTTCGGTTTCAAATTGGGAGTCTTGAATGACAATGACGTTGCTACTCATTAAAGCTGCTCGGCTAGTACGACTTCCTGATCACTAATTAGATTACCATAGTGCAAAATTGTGACGAGGGCAGTCCTGAATGGGGGTGCGATCGCCCAAATGCAACAAAATTTAACTTTTGAGGGGGACAGAAGGGTGGGAGAGTCGGCGGAGGGTGATTTACCAAAGATCCTGGGTCACTAGCCCGGTCGCTTCGGCTTTGCTCAACAAGCCTTGTAGGACGGCTTTTTATGTTATACTATTATGCTTAGGCGTGTTGTCCCATATAAATGATTGTACTGGAGTTTAAAGCCAAAGGGAAGTCAAATCACGTGCATTACCATTGATGAGGCGATCCGAACTGCTCAGTTCATCGGCAATAAATAAAGCGATCGGTTTCTGGATGGATAATTCAGGAATTGGACAGAATAATTTGTATGGTCTAGGGCAAAACACGCTCGAGATGAATTTCCTTTTGCTAAAAACTTAAACTCCAGCGCCTGTCAAGCGTCCATTGAAAGAGCATATTCGGCAATAAGGAGGTTCTACGAGAACTGCCGGAAAGCCATTCGAGGAAAGAAAGGTTTTCCCAAGTTCAAAAAGAACAGCCGTTCAGTTGAATACACAACTTGTGGTTGGAAGTTATCAGAAACTCGTAATCAAATCACCATTCCCGTCGATTAATGATGCAAGTTGGTATCAGTTCAGGAAGCTAGAGTATTTTGGGGTGAAGTTTGGCAAGGTGACGGTTGCGGTTAACCCGGCTTATACTTCCCAAGAATGCTCTAACTGTGGTGCAGTGGTCAAAAAAGCCCTATCCACTCGAACTCATGTTTGTCAATGTGGGTTAAACTTGGATCGGGATGGGAATGCTGCGCTCAACATCCTGTTCGCGCAGCGTTGCGCAGCAAAGTCAGCCTTGTGTACGCTAGGGCATAGCGGAACATGGATCTTATACCCGAACGCTTCAGGAGATTCGACCTATACTATGGCTGGAGCAATCCTGTCAAAGCAAGTTGGGTCTATGAATGAAGAATCCCCTCGCCTTTAGGCAGGGGAGTGTCAAGATTTGTTAAGATTATTAAGAGGATTTCAATTCCCTGCATATAGGCTCTCAATAACCTGATAGACTTGAACACTGGGAGTGCTTAGGGACGGGTTCACGAATAACGGGCGTGCAAATCGAGGCTGTTTACTGAACCCACCCTTACAATCAGGCAATCTCAGATGTTGGGAGGATAAAACTCGTGGATAACGCTATTGGTTTAGAGATTATTGAGGTAGTCGAGCAAGCGGCGATCGCTTCGGCTCGATGGATGGGTAAAGGCGAAAAAAATACCGCCGACCATGTGGCTGTGGAAGCCATGCGCCAACGGATGAATCAAATTCATATGCGCGGTCGTATCGTCATCGGTGAAGGGGAGCGCGATGAGGCTCCTATGCTCTACATTGGTGAAGAGGTAGGTATCTGCACCCAGGAAAATGCGGGGGCATTTTGTAACCCAGAAGAATTGGTAGAAATTGACATCGCGGTTGACCCCTGCGAAGGAACTAACCTGGTAGCCTACGGTCAAAATGGCTCGATGGCTGTGCTGGCTATTTCTGAGAAGGGGGGACTTTTTGCGGCTCCTGATTTCTACATGAAGAAACTAGCAGCCCCTCCGGTAGCTCGTGGTCATGTTGATCTTAACAAATCAGCTACAGAAAACCTCCAGATTATCTCGGACTGCATGGGTCGCGCGGTTGAGGAATTAGTGGTTGTGGTTATGGATCGCCCCCGCCACAAGGAACTGATTAAGGAAATTCGGGAAGCTGGTGCTAGGGTTCGTCTGATTAGTGATGGGGATGTGTCTGCAGCTATCTCCTGTGCTTTCTCTGGAACTAATATTCATGCTCTGATGGGTATTGGTGCGGCTCCTGAAGGGGTGATTTCGGCTGCGGCTATGCGCTGTCTGGGAGGTCACTTCCAAGGACAATTGATCTATGACCCAGAAGTTGTCAAGACTGGTCTGATCGGGGAAAGCAAGGAAAGCAACATCGCTCGCTTGAAAGAGATGGGGATTGAAAATCCTGATAAGGTCTATAATGCGGAAGAACTGGCTAACGGCAGAACTGTTCTATTTGCTGCCTGTGGTATTACTTCTGGTACTCTGATGGAGGGGGTTCGCTTCTTCGGTGGTGGGGCTCGGACTCAGAGCTTGGTAATTTCGTCTCAGTCGAAAACAGCTCGCTTTGTAGATACTATCCATATGTTTGAGAAGCCGAAAAATATTCAGCTTCGCTAGTTTCCCCAGTGGAAACGGGATCAGGGAAATTGCACAGATTTTGGTGAATTGATGTGAGTTGACAGCAGAAACACCGGAGATGGCTTCGACCTGATCCCATACACTAATAAAAAAACCGAAACACTAAACCGTTTTATGAATATTGCAGTCGTAGGTCTTAGTCACAAAACGGCTCCAGTTAACGTCCGTGAAAAACTCAGTATTCCAGAACCTCAGATAGAAGGGGCGATCGCCAGTTTGTTGAGCTATCCTCATTTGGAAGAGGTGGCGATTCTTAGTACCTGTAATCGCTTGGAAATCTATTTGGTCACAGTTGAGGCTCAACCGGGAATTAGGGAAGTAACCCAATTTCTGTCGGAGTCGAGTCAACTAACCCTGGCTGAACTGCGTCCCCATCTATTTACGCTTCTCCATGATGATGCGATTATGCACCTAATGCGAGTGGCGGCGGGATTGGATAGTTTGGTTCTGGGAGAAGGACAGATCCTCGCCCAAGTTAAGCAAACTCACAAGTTGGGTCAGCAATACAAGGGAATAGGGCGCATTCTCAATCGTTTATTTAAACAAGCCTTGACGGCTGGGAAACGGGTGCGGACAGAAACTAGCATTGGTACGGGGGCGGTTTCTATTAGTTCTGCGGCTGTGGAATTGGTGCAGATGAAAGTGGAGGATCTGTCTGATTACCGAGTGGCTATTGTTGGGGCGGGTAAAATGTCTCGCCTATTGGTACAACATCTGCTCTCTAAGGGGGCTAACCACATCTCTATTATAAATCGTTCGTTAAAGCGATCGCAAGAGTTGGCGGGTCAATTTAGAGAGGCGGATTTGAACTTGTGTCCTCTGTCGGAAATGATGGCTGTTGTGGCTAATTCCGATATCGTCTTTACTAGCACAGGTGCGACGGAACCGATTTTAGATAGAGCTAAATTAGAGGAGACTTTAGCCCCTAACCAGTCTCTAATGTTGGTTGATATTTCTGTTCCTCGCAATGTGGCGGCTGATGTCACGGAGTTACCAGGAATTAAGGCGTTTAATGTGGATGACTTAAAGGCGGTGGTAGCCCAAAACTATGAAAGCCGCCGGAGAATGGCGCTGGAGGCGGAGGTTCTTCTTGAAGAAGAAGTGGAAGCCTTTGATGTCTGGTGGCGGAGTTTGGAAACAGTCCCGACAATTAACTGTCTGCGCGATAAGATTGAAGGGATTAGAGAACAGGAACTGGAAAAAGCGTTATCTCGTTTGGGATCGGAATTTGCGGAAAAGCATCAGGAGGTGATTGAAGCCCTGACTAGGGGTATTGTCAATAAAATCCTTCATGATCCTATGGTACAATTGCGATCGCAGCAGGATATTGAAGCCCGCCGCCGGGCTATGCAAACCCTGCAAACTCTGTTTAACCTTGACCCAGAAGCAGTATCTGGTCAACAGTACAGTTAGACTCTCAAGATTACCAGTCCCCCCCATCCTCCATTAAGGGGGTTCGGGGTGGGTCTGGGCTGCCAAGACAAGAGGAGAGGAAAAGCAGGTAGGCGGGGCTGAATAGGATTGGGAAGGCGGTTAAGATACTTCCCATGGCGATATGGTAGCGGCTAGGATGACGGCGAAGCGCGACGATAACTAATAATCTAATCATCTACTGTAATTTAAGCCTTGATGTGGCAAAATATTTAGGAACGAGCAATCAGCTTAAACTGTCGATATAATCTGCTATGACTGCAACTATTCCCACCCTAGCACCCCAATACGACCCTTTCTCCACTGAAGCCAAATGGCAGCAATACTGGGAACAGAAGCAGGTCTTTAAAGCAGACCCTAACCATCCCGGTGAACCCTACTGTATCATGATTCCGCCTCCGAACGTGACGGGAAGCCTGCACATGGGTCACGCTTTCAATAATTCTTTGATTGATGCGTTAATTCGCTATCATCGGATGCGTGGTTATAATACGCTATATTTGCCGGGAACTGACCACGCTAGTATAGCAGTACAGACTATTTTAGAGCGACAATTGCGAGAAGAAGGTAAAACTCGCTATGATTTGGGAAGGGATAAGTTTTTAGACCGGGCTTGGCAGTGGAAACAAGAGTCGGGTGGTAAAATTGTTAATCAATTGCGACGTTTGGGGGTGTCCTGTGACTGGACTCGTGAACGGTTTACGCTGGATGAAGGATTATCAAAAGCGGTAATTGAAGCGTTTGTGCGTTTATATGAAGATGGCTTAATTTATCGTGGGGAATATCTGGTTAATTGGTGTCCCGCCAGTGAGTCGGCGGTGTCGGATCTGGAAGTGGAAAATAAGGAAGTTAATGGCAAGTTATGGCATTTTCGCTACCCTCTGAGTGATGGTAGTGGGTTTGTGGAAGTGGCGACTACTCGCCCAGAAACTATGTTAGGTGATACGGCTGTGGCGGTTAATCCTAATGATAAACGCTATCAAAATTTGATTGGGAAAACTCTGACTTTACCAATTATGAATAGGGAAATTCCTATTATTGGTGATGAGTTAGTTGATCCAGAATTTGGGACGGGCTGCGTTAAGGTTACTCCCGCCCATGACCCCAATGATTTTGAGATGGGTAAAAGGCATAATTTGCCGATGATTAATATTCTAAATAAAAATGGTTCTTTGAATGAGAATGGGGGAGAGTTTGTCGGACAAGATAGGTTTGTGGCGCGCCAAAATGTGGTGAAACGTTTGGAAGCGGAAGGGTTTTTGGTGAAAATCGAAGACTATAGCCATTCTGTACCTTATAGCGATCGCGGAAAAGTTCCGGTTGAACCGCTATTATCTACTCAGTGGTTTGTCAAGATTAGACCGTTGGCTGATGGGGCTTTGGTATGTTTGGATAATGACCATAGCCCTAATTTTGTCCCCCAAAGATGGCAAAAAGTCTATCGTGACTGGTTGGTGAAATTAGAAGATTGGTGCATTTCTCGTCAACTGTGGTGGGGACATCAAATTCCGGCTTGGTATGCGGTTAGTGAAACTGGGGGAGAAATTACTGATGATACTCCGTTTATTGTGGCGCGGACAGCAGCAGAAGCCCAGGAAAAAGCGATCGCTTCCTTTGGAGAAGGGGTAAAACTTCAGCAAGATCCTGATGTTCTCGATACCTGGTTTTCCTCTGGTTTGTGGCCGTTTTCGACTTTGGGATGGCCGGAAAAAACGGCAGATTTGCAAACCTATTACCCGACGAATACTCTGTCTACGGGGTTTGATATCATCTTTTTCTGGGTGGCTAGAATGACGATGATGGGGGGATATTTTACGGACAAAATGCCTTTTCAAACGGTTTATATCCATGGGTTAATCCTGGATGAAAATGGCAAAAAGATGTCGAAATCAGCGGGAAATGGTATCGACCCTTTATTGTTGATTGATAAATATGGGACTGATGCGCTGCGTTATACTTTAATGCGAGAGGTGATCGGTGCAGGACAGGATATCCGTTTAGAGTATGACCGCAGCAAGGATGAGTCGCCGTCGGTGGAGGCTTCCCGGAATTTTACTAATAAACTCTGGAATGCGGCCCGGTTTGTGTTGATGAACCTGAAAGGACAAACTCCGGCACAATTGGGAACACCTAATTTGGAGGAGTTGGAATTAAGCGATCGCTGGATTTTGTCTCGGTTTAACCAAACTGTCAAGCAAACTTGTGATTATATGAATGCTTACAGTTTAGGGGAAGCAGCTAAAGGCTTATATGAGTTTATTTGGGGTGATTTTTGCGACTGGTATATTGAGTTAGCCAAGTATCGTTTACAGGGAGATGGCGGCGTTTCTCAGAAAGTAGCCCAGCAGGTACTCGCCTACATTTTAGAAGGCATTTTAAAGCTATTACATCCTTTTATGCCACACATTACCGAGGAAATTTGGCATACTTTAACCCAAACCGGGGAACAAGATTGTTTGGCGGTGCAGACTTATCCAGTATTGCAAGAACAGATGATCAGTTCCGACTTAGAAACCGATTTTGATTTAATTATCGGCACAATTCGCACTCTCCGAAATTTGCGCGCTGACGCTGATATTAAACCCAAAGTCAAAGTTACGGCGATTCTGCAAAGTGAAAATGCCAAAGAAAGGGAGATTTTGCAACGGGGAGAGGTCTATATTAATAAAATTGCTGGGGTGGATAACTTGGTGATTACAGAAGCATTAACGGGAAATGAAGGTCAAACTATCGCCGGGGTGGTGGGTACTATTCAGGCCTTAATTCCTTTGGCTGGGGTGGTTGATTTAGAAGCCTTGAAGCAGCGGACCGAGAAGAAATTGGCAAAAATTCAGAAGGAAATTGATAGCTATACCAAGCGTTTAAGTAATCGTAATTTTGTCGATAAAGCTGACCCCCAGGTTGTACAGGGTGCGCGAGATGCTTTAGCGGAAGCTGAGAAACAAGCGGAAATTCTCCAAAGCCGTTTGAGTGGTTTTTAGGGTTTTCCTAACTGTGGGGAATTTTCCCCACTTACCATCATCTGGGTTAAGTTTAACTAATATATACTGGCAAAGTATTTTGGATTTCCAAGGATTGTTAACAGATGCAATCCCGGAGGCTGAGACTCCCAAGACCCGTACCATAGCAGAGTCATAAAAATCTAAAACTCTCACACTTAAATTATTCATGAAAATCAAGGTTCAAAATTTAGGTGTTATCAAACAAGCCCAACTAGAATTAGGAGATCTAACGATTATTTGTGGGCAAAATAACTCTGGGAAAACTTATGTGACCTATGCTTTGTTTGGATTTTTATCGACATGGAGAGATGGCTTTGAGGTGGAAATTGCCAATGATATTATTGACCAGATTTTAAATCAAGGATTGGCGACGATCAACCTCCTAACTGATATTGATTCCCCAGAAAAAATCCTATCCCAAGCCTCCCAAGCCTACGCAGACAGTCTGGGGGAAATCTTTGGGACAAACGGAGCCAGGTTCGCCCAGACAACCTTTGAAGTTTTTTTAGATTTAAATAGAGATTTTTTTGATGATGGCTATGAAACCAATATAGGAGCCAGAGGTTCTGATCAGCAAATCTTTTCACTAATCAAACCTGTAAATAGCCCAGAATTGACGGTTACACTCCTAGCCACAAAGGAAAATCTGAATTTTCCTCGACAAATCATCAATAAAATTATTAGTGATTCGATTAAAAATATCCTGTTTTCTCGATTTTTTCCGCGTCCTTTTATCGCGAGTGCGGAAAGAACAGGTGCGGCTATTTTTCGGAAAGAACTCAATTTTGCCCGTAATCGCCTCCTAGATGAACTGAGCCAAGTTGAAGGGGAAAAAGATAGGTTTCAACTGCTGCTTTCTAAGGGGTATGGAGATTATGCGTTGCCGATTCATAAAAATGTTGAGTTTCTGCGTAATTTAGAGGGAATATCTAAACGCAGCAGTGATTTAAGCGAAATCAATCCTGGTATTTTGGATGATTTTGATGATATTATTGGCGGTCGTTATGTGGTGACCAAAAATGATGAACTCTATTATATTCCTATGGGTAATAAAAAAGCTCAGTTAACGATGGATGAAAGTTCTAGCGCAGTTCGTTCTTTACTGGATATTGGCTTTTATTTAAAACATATTGCCAAAATCGGTCAATTACTAATTATTGATGAACCCGAACTAAATTTGCACCCGGAAAACCAACGTCGAATCGCTCGTTTAATTGCTCGGTTAATTAACAGTGGCATCAAAGTATTGATGACGACCCACAGTGATTATATTGTCAAGGAATTGAACACCCTAATCATGCTCAATTCCGATAAACCCCACATTCAGAAAATCGCTCAACAAGAAGGCTATAAACAAGATGAAATTCTCGATGCTAGTCGTGTTAGAGTTTATATCGCGGAAGAAGCCCTTGTTCAACTACCCGGTAAATCGAGGCGGAGTCGCTGCCAAACGTTAACTGTTGCCAAGATTACACCGGATTTCGGTATAGAAATTTCCAGCTTTGACACTGCGATTGAAGCCATGAATAAAATTCAAGAAGCGATCGTTTGGGGAGAAGAGTTCTAGTGTGGAAGAGAGATTATAAAATTCTGTCAGAGTTAATTGATGAATCAGCACAAATTAAAGCGATCGCTCTACCCTATAACAGTCGAGAAGTAATCCTAACTGAAGCAGATCAAGATGTTAAATATTCCATTAAAATTAAGGGATTTCCACCAGAATTTTTCATTATTAAATCCGATAAGTTTGCACCACCAGTAGGATTTATTCAAGGATTACAAGGAGAATGCAAACGTTCAGATTATATCATTTTGGTTAACATTTTGCTTAACCAAAAATCACAAAAAACAGCTATTTTTTTAGAACTCAAGCGAGGCAACCCAGATAATCAAGATATTATTAAACAACTTAAAGGTGGTTTTTGTCTATTTAAATATTTGCAAAAAATCGGGCAAGTTTTTTGGGGAAAGCCTGATTTTCTCAAGGATTATGATATTAAATTTGTGGTGATTAAAAATATACCCATGCCAGGTAATTTGAATAAACGTTCATCACAATTCAAACGAGAAAATCTGGTGAAGTCCCTTAAAATAGACGGTGACAATATAGAAGAAATACCGAAGCACTATTTATCGGTTAAGCATCAGAAAGAAATTTATTTCCGAGTTTTCTTAGAAAAAGCATGATTTGAGATGCGATCGCCTCAATACCAGTAACCTCAAATACTTGACGACAGAATGGAGGTTTTGCTATACTGACGGAAATCGCTTCCGAGGGGTTATTGTGCCTACACCCAAAAAAAAGCCGGAAACCCTATATAGATCGTGAAATATTAATATTTTGTGGCTACAATTTAAAATGGCGATGCACGAGTTTTTGAGGATTTAGTCCAGGCTGAAAATTAGGCTATTGACAAAATAGACATTTTATGAAATTACCGTTGTGGTGGGCTAATAATTAACTATAATTATCGATATAATCTCATGATACTTGAGTCCCAATCAATTTATCAAGTTGGTGGTAGCCTTCATAGGGACTCACCGACCTATGTGGAGAGGGCGGCGGATAGGGAACTCTATCAAGCCTTGAAATCCGGGGAATTTTGCTATGTTCTCAATAGTCGTCAAATGGGTAAATCGTCCCTGTTGGTGCGGACTTCCTATCGGCTACAACAGGAGTCGCTGAAATGTATCAGCTTAGATATGACTTGTATTGGTAGTGAAAATGTGACACCTTTACAGTGGTATAAAGGGATTTTAACATTTTTATGGACAGGTTTTAAGCTGACCAGTAAATTTCCACTGAAAAGCTGGTGGAATGAACGAGAAGACCTATCTTTATTGCAGCGTTTAAGTCAATTTATTGAAGAGTTATTAAAACATTTACCAGACGAACACCTGTTTATATTTGTGGATGAAATCGATAGCATTTTAAGTTTACCATTCCCGGTGGATGATTTTTTTGCTTTCATTCGTTATTGTTATAATGAAAGGGCTGTTAATCCCGAATATAATCGGATTACTTTTGCGATTTTTGGAGTAGCTACACCTTCGGATTTAATTAAAGATAAAAATCGCACGCCGTTTAATATTGGGAAAGCTATACAGTTATCAGGATTTACTTTAAAGGAAGCTGAACCTTTAATGACAGGTTTAATTATTCCGGGTAAAAATTCTCGTCGTTTGCTGAAAAGTATATTAAATTGGACGAGAGGACAGCCTTTTTTAACTCAGAAAATTTGTAATATATTATGTGTGGAGATATTGAAAGAAGGTAAACATAAGTTCTGGGAGTCTAAATCCGAAGAAAAGATTATCTATAAAATTGTTCAAGATTACATTATTGATAATTGGGAATATCACGACGAACCGGAACATTTACGAACTATCTCTAATCGGTTATTAGATAATCACAAAACTCTGGCAAATTTGCTAAGTCTTTATCAGCAAGTTTTAATAGGTATAATAGTTGAAGCTGATGGTAGTGCTGAACAAACGGAATTAATTATGTCTGGCTTGGTGATTAAATACCATAATTATTTAATTGTGAAAAATAAGATTTATAAAAGCATTTTTAATCACGATTGGGTAGATAAAAAGTTAAGTAATTTACGACCCTATTCTCAAACTCTTGAAGCCTGGGTGATTTCTGGTAAAACTGATGAATCTCGACTGCTGCGAGGACAGGCTTTCAAAGATGCTCAAAAGTGGATGGTAGGTAAGGTTTTGAGTCCGGTAGATTATCAATTTTTAAATGCTTCGGCTGAACTGGAACAAATGCAAGTTAGACAGCAACTAGAAATTGAGCGATCGCAAGCTATTGCCAACCAATTAAAAGAACAGCAAATCAGATTATTAGAGCAACAAAAAAATGCCCAAAAACAAAAACTTTTTATAGGAGTTTTAACTATTGGTTTTGTGATAAATTCTCTGTTGGTATTTCAGACATTTAATTTATATATGAGAGCTTCAATTAATGAAAAACAAGCTAGAATTAACGAAATTAGTGCTGTTTTAAATTCTGCAAATACTTTATTCACTCAAAATTATCACTTGGATGCTTTATTGTCGGCTTTAGCAGCACATCAAAAAATTGCAACTATAAAATCACCTAATCCCGCCATTATCGAGAGGGTAAAGCAGACGGTTAGCCGGGCATTTTTTAGGGCTGATGAGTTCAATAGAATTGTAGCCCATGACCATTTGATTTGGCGAGTTACTTTCTCTCCTGACGGTGAATATATCGCTACTAGCAGTAATGATAATACTATTAAACTCTGGGATAAGCGAGGTAATTTATTACAGGTTTTTGCTGGTCATGAAGGGGACGTTTTTGATGTGGCTTTTTCCCCAGATGGTCAATTTTTAGCCTCAGCGAGTTTAGACAAAACGGCTAAGATCTGGACTGTTGATGGTAATTTAGTTACTACCCTAAGTCTCCATAAAAATGGTGTCAGGGCGATCGCTTTTTCTCCAGATGGTCAGACCATAGGAATAGCTAGTCAAGACAAAACAGCGCAACTGTGGCGACGGGGTGACCAGGGATGGGTTGATGCTTATCTTCACCTGACTTTAACAGGTCATGATGATGCTGTAGAGGCGATCGCTTTTTCTCCAGATGGTCAAAATATCGCCACCACTAGCAAAGACCACACCGTGAAACTATGGGGAATAGATGGCAGTCTAGTTAATACCTTTAGCGGACACCAAAACCCGGTCTGGGACGTGGTATTCTCCCCCGATGGCAAAACTATCGTTTCTGGTAGTAATGACGGTACAGCTAAAGTGTGGGGACTTGATGGCAGTCTGATTACTACTTTACCCTCCCAGGAAGGTTGGGTTTGGTCTGTGGCTATTAGTCCTCCCGATAGCATTATCCGCCGTTTAGGTATTGTTTTCGCCACTGCTGATTTAGCTAATAATATTAAGCTGTGGGATATAGATGGTAATTTGCTATACACCCTAGAAGGTCATCAACAACAGGTCTGGAATGTTAGCTTTAGCCCTGATGGTAAAACGCTGGCTTCGGTAAGTAATGATAAAACTCTTCGACTCTGGGGTTTTGAACACCCTAGCCTCACTATTTTGAGGGGACATAATAGGGGTATTTTAGATGCGGTATTTTCTGAGGATGACAGTTTTGTGGTAACTGGTAGTGATGATAAAACTCTCAGAATTTGGCGACCTAATGGGGAGTTATTACAGACTATTCCTACTAGCGACGGGGGAGTTTTGTCGGTCAGTGTTGCTTCTCAATATCAAATTTTGGCTACTGGTAGCTATGACCAAATCATTCAACTGTGGCAAATTTCCCCTGACGGAACCAACATAACTTTACTAAACACTTTAACTGAACATACTGGACCTGTTTGGTCGGTGGCTTTTAGTCCCAATGGTGAATTTCTGGTGAGTGGTAGTGGTGATAGCACTATCAAACTTTGGAATAAAGACGGGGTTTTGCTCAAAAGTTGGTCTTCACAGGGACAGACTATCCGCACGATTGCTATTAGCCGAGATAATCAGTTAATTGCTTCTGGTGGTAGTGGTGGAATGGTGAAAATTTGGGGAGTTGATGGTAGCCTGAAAGGGGAACTAAGTCCATACCACAGGGGAACTATCTTAGGCTTAGATTTTTCTCCTGATGGTCGCTTTTTGGTTTCTGCTGCTGAAGATGATATGGTTATGCTGTGGGATATAAATGGCAATCTAATTAATGATTTTAAAGCTGATCATCATGATATTGTATCGGATGTGACTTTTTCCCCAGATAGTCAAATACTGGCGACAGCGGGGACAGATGGAAGTGCGAAAATTTGGACTCTTGATGGTGAAAATTTGGCGATTTTTAATGGTCATCGTACCCATCAAACTCGGGTTTTGTCGGTGAATTTTAGCCATGATGGTCAACGGTTAATTTCTACTGATATTGATGGGGTGGCTATCCTGTGGAATATTAAGGATTCTATTAATTATCAAACAGTGCGTAATTATGCCTGTGACTGGATACGGGATTACTTACAAATTCATGCCGACACTGAAAATGGCGATCGCCAAATATGCCAAAATTGAATATATCCGGTTTTGGATACCCTGACCCACAGCCTTTAAATACCCCAATCAATAATTTTTACTAATATCTTCATCAAAAGAGTTTTAATTTTCAAAATAATGTTAAGATTTAATACAATTTAATTGATAACTTCTCTCAAATACTTGACGACAGAATGGGGGTTTTGCTATGCTTATATAAATCGCATCCAATGGCTTATTGTGCCTACACGCCCAAAAAAAGCCAGAAACCCTATATATATCGTGAAATATTAATATTTTTTGGTGAAAGTTTAAAATTGCGATGCACGAGTTTTTAAGGATTGAGCCAGGGTCAAAAATTAGCCTCTTGACAAAATAGCGATTTTGTGCGTATCATGCTTTGTTTACAAAAATTGAAGATAAAGCTGTTGATTATTTTATTAATTGTAAGAGGAATTGCAAGAGTGAGATAATTATCAGAATTGACGATGAGATTTTAATTATGATAACTGAATATCGGTCAATTTATCAAGTCGGAGGTAGTCTGCATACCGACTGTCCTAGCTATGTTAAGCGACAAGCAGATACAGACCTGTATGAAGCCTTGAAGCGGGGAGAGTTTGGTTATGTTCTCAACTCTCGTCAGATGGGTAAATCTTCTCTGTTAGTGCAAACCCGCCACCGTTTACAAGCAGAAGGAATACGTTGTGCGACGTTAGACATGACGGTTATTGGTAGTGAAGATGTTACCCCAATGCAGTGGTATAAGGGAATTTTTGTAGAACTTTGGCGAGGGTTTGGGTTATTAAAATCTATGCCATTTAAAGTATGGTGGAAAGAACAAGGCGAACTTTCATTGGTACAGAAATTAAATCAGTTTATAGTTGAGGTTTTACTGCCAACTTTTCCCCAGGATATATTTTGCATTTTTATTGATGAGATTTACACTATTTTAAGTTTACCATTTCCGGTAGATGATTGGTTTGCATTTATTCGATTTTGTTATAATCAAAGGGCAACTGAGGCAGCATATCAACGGTTAAATTTTGCGATTTTCGGGGTAGCTAATCCCTCCGATTTAATTAGAGACCGCACCCGAACCCCTTTTAATATTGGCACAGCGATCGCACTTTCGGGGTTTACCCTAGAGGAAGCAAAACCCCTACAAAAGGGATTAAATGTTCCGGGTTTTAATGGGGAAATTTTGCTGCAAGAAATCTTAAACTGGACAGGAGGACAGCCGTTTTTAACTCAGAAGTTATGTAATCTCATATATTACCAATATCATCAAGATATTAATCCGCTAAATCTTGGTCAAATAGCATCGGAAAAAGAGTTTATAAAAACATTGGTGATTAACCAGATAATTACTAATTGGGAAAAGCAAGACGAACCGGAACATTTACGAACCATTAGAAATCGAATTATTAGCAATCCTCAAATCTGCTCAAGATTATTAGGTATTTATCAGAAAATACTCCTAGAGACCGAAATACCCTTTGATGGTAGTCGGGAAGAAACGGAGGTTTTACTATCGGGATTAATTGAAAAATCCGGGAGTGTGCTAAAAGTTAAAAATCCCATTTATGAGCATATTTTTAACTTAGAATGGACGCAAAAACAGCTAAGTTTACTACGTCCCTATTCCCAAAACTTTGAGGCTTGGATAGCTTCTTGTCAAACAGATGATTCTCGACTTTTACGAGGTCAAGCCTTGTTAGAAGCGCGAAATTGGGCGTTAGGAAAAAGTTTAAGTGATGGTGATTATCAATTTTTATCAGCTTCGGAAAAATGCGATCGCGCTGCTATGCAACAGGCTTTAGAAGCGGAAAAATTAATCGCGGTAGAAGCGAGACTTTTAGAAGAATATAAAAACTCAAGACTACAGCGGCGACTGTTAACCACCGTAGTTTTATCACTATTGTTCTCCCTAGGGTTAGCTGGTTTAGCTTACTCCCAATATCGTCGAGCGATCGCCAGCTACGAAATCACCAAAGTCCGAGAAATTGAGGCCCTAATTTCCGCCACAGAGGGTCAGTTTTTATCACAAAATAGCTTCAATGCTTTAATTAATGCTGTACGGGCAAAAATGAGGATTAAGGATGTCAAAAATCCCGATTATAATATCCAAAATAAAGTAAATTCTGTCTTGATTCAATCTGTTTATGGGATGAATGAATATCATAGTTTTGGTCGTCAGGAAGACCGAGTTTGGTCTTTAGATTGGAGTAAAGATGGTGAACAGATAGCGATTATTACCCGCACTAATTCTCAAGATGTTGACCGAAGGGATAAAATTATTGCAGAAAATAATCAGATTATGATTTTTAATCGGCGGGGAAAACTACTGAATATTATCCCAAATTTTGCCTATGAATTACGAACTATAGCTTTTTTCCCAGACGGCTATATAGCCACGGGACACAGCAATGGGGAAATCAGAATTTGGTCTAATGAAGGTGATTTGGTGTTCACGTTTTCCGCCCATGAGGAAGAAATATGGGATCTGATAATTCGGGAGCAAGACACCATAGCCACTTCTAGCACTCGTGGTTCTATAAAACTTTGGCGCAGAGATGGCACTTTATTAAATGAATTTGTGGGTCATACTCAAGTGGTGAAAAAGATAGCCTTTTCTCCAGACGGTAACCGCCTGGCTTCTGTGAGTGATGATGGTACAGTGAAACTGTGGGACATAACAGGAGAATTATTAGCTGATTTTGAACATTCTCAAGAACCTGTGGAGGCTTTGGCTTTTTCTCCTGATGGTCAGTATCTAGTGGCTGGAGGTCATAATAGAGAATTGAAATTATGGTCTATTAATGAAAGGTCTGCTATTGTCCTCGGAAAACATGACAATAGTATTAGGACTGTGGCTTTTTCTCCTGATGGTAATATAATTGCTTCTGGGAGTTGGGATCAGACTATCCGTTTATGGAGTCCTGACGGTAGACACCTGCAAACTTTTGTTTCCCATACTGCGCCGCTTACTCAACTCGCCTTTAGTCCTGATGGTGAAACTCTGGCTTCTGCTGATTTCAATGGGGAGGTTAAACTATGGAAAGTTAAGAGTCCGTTTTTGACTGTGTTATCAGGACATGAAACCCATCTGCGGAGAGTAGCTTTAACTCCAGACCATCAGCAAGTTTTCTCTGTTAGTTGGGGTGGAGAAGTTTATCGCTGGGATATGCAGGGTCGTTTACTGGGAAGACTAGAAGGTCATGATAAGGGTGTAATTGGTCTAGGGGTTTCTCCTGATGGTGAAATTGTGGCGACGGGTAGCTGGGATGAAAGTATTCGCCTCTGGAATATGGAGGGAGAGTTATTAAAGGTGATCAATAATGCTCATTCTATGGGGGTAAATCAATTAGCTTTTTCGCCAAATGGTGAGGTGATAGCTTCGGTGGGAAATGATAAGAAAGTGAAATTGTGGAGTCGAGTTGGGGAGTTTATACGGGAGTGGGAATATTCGGAAGTGATTACGGGGGTTGCTTTTAGTCCTGATGGTAAAATGGTGGTTACGGGTAGTGAGGATAAGGAGGTCAGAGTTGTATATATAGACGGGTCTGGGACGCGGTTAATTGGTAATCATCAGGGTAGTGTTTGGGGGGTGGCTTTTAGTCCCCAAGGTGATATGATTGCTTCTGCTAGTACAGATAACACGGTCAGATTATGGTTTTTAGATGGTAGAAAATCGATAGTTTTGCATCATCAGGGAATTGTTGATCACGTGGCTTTTTCGCCAGATGGTGAGATGATTGCTTCGGCTAGTTGGGATGGCACTATTCAACTTTGGACTAATGAAGGGGTGAAACTTAAAACGTTAATCCGACATCAAGGACCAGTGCGGACTGTGGCTTTTAGTAATGATGGGAAATGGATTATTTCTGGGGGAGATGATCATAAGGGGATTATCTGGAATGTGGCTGAGATTATGGCTTTGGATGAGTTGAGTTATGCTTGTTATGTCATCCAAGACTACCTTAATTATCACCCGGGATTAAAGGATGAGGAAAGAAATTTGTGCGATCGCTTTAATTAAAGTGGGATGAAAGGTTAACTTAGCCCCTAAAATTGGGGCTATTGGGCTATTCTTCTGGCAGATCCCAATCAGCGATCGCCTCCCATCCTTTTCCGCGCCGCACCAGGACAGGATCATCAGCACTTAAATCAATAATTGTCGAGACTTGATAATCCAAATCAGCGCCATCATCAACAATAATATCAACCAAATTCTCCAAGGCATCAAAAAGCTGAAACTTATCATAATTTTGGGGAATTTTCCGAATTAAAGCCGAGGGTTCATCTTCTTCTTTAATATGTGCAGAAGTAGAGATGACCGGATTTCCTAGAGATTCCAAAATCGCTAAACACACGGGATGATCAGGAACCCTAATTCCGGTGGTTTTCCGCTTAGGTGACATGACCAATTTGGGCACTTGTTTAGTGGCGGGAAGCACAAAAGTATAACTCCCCGGAATCAATTTTTTGATGGTGCGATAAGCCTCGTCAGTAACTATGGCATAATCGGCAATATTGGATAAGGATGAACACAAGAAGGTGAGAGGTTTATCATTGGAAATCTGCTTAATTTGTCGTACCTTTTGGACTGCAGATTTAACGGTGAGGTCGCAACCGATCGCATAAACAGTATCAGTAGGGTAAAGCATCACCGCCCCACGTTTAAGGGCATCGTTAATTTGTTCAATGGTGCGTTTTTGAGGATTTTGGGGATGAATTTCGTACAGAGTAGCCATATAATAAAGTCCATGAACTCGAATAATTATCGAACAATTAAAGTTTAAAGTCAGAATGACGATCTGATCATGCCCAATTTTTGAGTAAAATAACTTTAAACTAAAATCGATACCACTTAAACCAGACCGCCGAAAATGATCAATATAGCCTACCTTCAATGCCCCACTGGAATAGCTGGGGATATGTGCCTCGCCGCCTTAGTTCATGCCGGGGTCCCTCTGGAGTATCTCACGACACAGTTAGAAAGGCTGGGAATGGCTGAGGAATATCGGCTATGGGCTGAAAAGGTAACTCGCCAGGGTCAACAAGCGACGAAGGTTCATGTAGACCTAACTCGCCACGATCATCACACTCGCCACCTACCAGATATTGAAGCCATTATCAAGGCTGCAAAACTTCCCCCAAGGGCAGAAAACATGAGTTTAGCTGTATTCCGCAAGCTGGCGGAAGCGGAAGGGGCGGTTCATGGTATTGACCCGGAAAAGGTACATTTTCACGAAGTGGGGGCTACAGATGCGATCGTGGATATTGTCGGAACCTGTTTGGGGTTGGACTGGTTAAAAATCGATCGCCTCTATTGTTCTGCTTTTCCGGTAGGTGGGGGCACATTCCGGGCTGCCCATGGAATTTTGCCAGTACCTGCCCCTGCTGTTCTGAAACTCTGGGAAATGCGTAGTGTTCCAGTTTATAGCAATGGCATTGAACGAGAATTAGTTACCCCAACGGGGGCGGCGATCGCTGTAACTTTGGCTACAGAATTCGGACCGCCACCGCCGATGATTCTGCAACGGGTGGGACTAGGGGCCGGTTCGTCAAATTTTCCCATCCCTAATATTCTCCGCCTATGGTTAGGGGAAACTGAGGACACAGATAAACCCAAGGCGGAAAGTCATGGTTTGGGGGGGACTTTCCATGATCATGATGAGGAAATGGTGGCGGTATTAGAAACTCAAATTGATGACCTTAGCCCCCAAGCGATCGCCTATGCTTCTCAGGCTTTATTATCGGCGGGGGCGGTGGATGTTTTTGTGCAACCTGTGACGATGAAAAAGTCTCGCCTTGGGGTATTATTAACTGTGATTTGTCACCCGGAAGCTGTGGATACTTGCCGGAATATTCTGTTTGCAGAAACCACTACTTTAGGGATTCGTCAAAGTTGGCAATGTCGGACTATTCTTAACCGCGAATTACAGACGGTTGACACTGAATATGGTTTGGTGAGAATTAAGGTGGCTTTTTCAGGCGATCGCATTATTAATGTGCATCCCGAATATGAGGACTGCGCTACCCTCGCCCAACAGCATCAAATCCCCTGGTTAGATATTCATCAAAAAGCCATACAACATTGGCAGTTAATACAACAACAGCAAGCCGAATCAATTGCTCCTCAATTATAAAGGATTTCTGGCTAGTTTGTCAACCCCCAAATCAAGGGGGTTTCTGTTTGTCCTAGGAAGTTGTTAAGACTTGTTTTAAATAAATTCCGGTGTAGGAATGGGGGTTATTAGCGACATTTTCAGGGGTTCCGGTGGCGATAATTTGACCACCGCGATCGCCTCCTTCGGGTCCCAAGTCCACCACCCAATCAGCACAACGAATCACATCTAAATTATGTTCAATCAAGATAATAGAATTACCCTTATCGACCAACCTTTGTAAAACATTCAATAACTGATGAACATCATAAAAGGATAAACCGGTAGTGGGTTCATCAATTAAATATAGAGTTTTACCAGTAGCGCGCTTTGACAATTCAGAAGCCAATTTAACCCGTTGTGCTTCTCCCCCAGAAAGGGTAGGCGCGGGTTGTCCTAACTGAATATAACCCAAACCGACATCAACCAAAGTTTGCAGCCTAGTGTTAGCGCGGGGAATGTTTTCAAAGACTTTTAAAGCCTCGTCAACCGTCATATTCAAGACATCAGCGATAGAATAGCCTTTATATTTAACCTGGAGAGTTTCCCGGTTATATCGTGCGCCTTTACATACTTCACATTGAACATAAACATCAGGGAGAAAATTCATTTCAATCACATTTACGCCCTGTCCGCCGCAGGCTTCACAGCGTCCGCCTTTAACATTAAAAGAAAACTGTCCTGGCTTATATCCCCTAGCTTTCGCCTCAATGGTTTCTGCAAATATTCCTCGGATAATATCAAACACTCCGGTATAGGTAGCGGGGTTAGAACGTGGAGTGCGTCCAATGGGAGATTGATCAATGACAATGACCTTATCTAAAGCATCTAATCCCCGAATTTTATCTAATTGTTTAGGAAAGGCAATTTTCCCGTAAAAATGATGTTGGAGGGCGGGATATAATAAGTCATTAATTAAGGTAGATTTCCCGGAACCTGATACACCAGTAATACAGACAAATTTACCGAGGGGTAATTCAACATCGATATTTTGCAGATTATTACAATGGGCGTTTTGGAGAAATAGCGATCGCCCATTTCCGGGACGGCGACTGGTGGGAGTTTCAATTTTTTTGCGTCCAGAAAGATAAGCACCCGTGAGGGATTTTTCAGTAGTTAATAAAGTTTTAAAATCTCCTTGGGCGACAATTTCTCCCCCATTAACTCCCGCCCCCGGACCGATATCAACCAACCAATCAGCGGCGCGGATAGTTTCCTCGTCATGTTCAACTACAATTAAGGTATTGCCTAAATCTCGCAACTTTATCAAGGTCTTTAATAGTCTGCCATTATCCCGTTGATGTAAGCCAATACTAGGCTCGTCTAAGACATATAAAACACCGGTTAAACCCGCGCCAATTTGAGTAGCCAATCGAATCCTTTGGGCTTCTCCCCCAGACAAGGTAGACGCGGATCTAGCGAGGGTCAAATAATCCAAACCGACATCTATCAAAAACTGTAATCTTGCCTTAATTTCCCGTAAGACTAAATCCCCTATTTGGGCTTGGCGATCGCTCAATTGTAGCTGATTAATTTTAGCCAAACAATCCCGAATGGAAACCTCTGTTAAATCTGCTATATTATACTGTCCCAAATAGACAGATAGCGCCTCTGGCTTCAATCGTTTACCGTGACAAACTTCGCAGGGCTGGTCAATCAAATAAGGTGCTAATTTCTGCTTTTGCGCCTCGGAACCTGTTTCCTCATATTGTCGGAGTAACATGGGAATTGCACCGAGATAGGGGCGGTAATAACTGCGACTTTCTTGGTAGCGGGAATCAGTTTCTATTAAAATGGGTTCCTCACTCCCATAAAGAATAATATGCTGTTGTTCAGATGTCAGTTTTTTCCAGGGTGTCGAAATCTCGAAATCGAAGGCTTGGGCGACACTATGAAGTAGGGATAAATAAAAGGAATTGTCCTTATCTGACCAAGGGGCGATCGCATTATAAACAGGTTGTGAAGGGTCAGGAATAATCAATTCTGGGGAAAAAGTCCGCCAGTGTCCCAAACCATGACAAGCCGGACAAGCGCCATAGGGAGAATTAAAAGAAAATAGACGGGGTGAAAGTTCTTCCATAACCGCGCCATGTTCAGGACAAGCAAAGTTTTCGGAAAAGACCAATTGCTGAGGTTTGGGGAAGTTTTCTTCTGGTGATATATTGAGGTTATCCAAAATCTGAATAATGGCAATACCTTCGGAATGGCGTAAACAGGTAGTTAAGGAATCAACTAAACGTTCCTGTAAACCTGGTTTTACAATGAGTCTATCAATGACAATTTCAATATCATGGAGATGATTTTTATCTAAGTCTATATGGTCAGACAATTCGAGAATTTCCCCATCAATTCTGACCCGGACAAAGCCTGAAGATGCTAAACTAGATAAGAGTTTGCGATGAGTGCCTTTTTTCCCTCGGACGACAGGCGCAAGAATGAGAAACTTAGTGCCTTCAGGAAGTGCCATAACTTGATCGCACATTTGGTCAATAGTTTGGGGGGCAATATTGCGATCGCATATAGGACAATGAGGGGAACCCGCCCGACCAAATAATAGACGTAAATAATCATAAATTTCGGTGACTGTTCCGACGGTAGACCGAGGGTTATGGGAGGTAGATTTTTGGTCAATAGAAATGGCGGGACTCAACCCCTCGATCGCATCAACATCAGGCTTATCTAATTGTCCTAAAAATTGTCTCGCATAGGCACTAAGGGACTCGACATAACGCCGTTGTCCTTCGGCAAAAATGGTATCAAAAGCGAGGGAAGATTTCCCAGAACCTGAAACGCCAGTAAATACAATGAGGCGATCGCGGGGAAGTTCCAGATTGATATTTTTGAGGTTATGTTGTCTCGCGCCAATAATTCTAATAGTGTTCAGACTAGCGGGGGATATGGTAGATTGGAGATCGGAAAATTTCGCAGGTTTAGCCATTAGGTTAAGGTAGGATAATACAATAATCAGAGAAGTGATAATTTGAGGGCTAGGAATTTATCTATGCTTAGAAGTATCGAGGTAGACTATCGATTTCCCCCGGGAATAGATCCAGAACGTCAAGGGAAAGTTATCGCCATTGGACAAACAGCGGGAACTTGGGATGCACGTTTTCAACACCGGGAAGAGGTGATGCGATCGCATTTAGGAGAGGTGATCAATATCCAAACTGATAATCAAAAATATAGCATTGTTACCATTGCTTTTCCAGAGGCTAATGTAGAAAACGATATCCCCAGCCTACTAACGATGATTTTTGGTAAATATTCCATGGCGGGTAGTGGAAAGGTAATTGCAGTCCGGCTGGGGGAAAATTACGGGAAACGCCCCAAACTAGGAATTACAGGAATTCGCGATCGCCTGGAGGTCCCGAAGCGACCCCTAATTATGGCGATTTTTAAACCCGCCTTGGGGTTGTCCGCCGCCGACCACGCGGATATTTTGGAACAGGTGGCTTTTGCGGGATTAGACCTAATTAAGGATGATGAAATCCTGCCAGACTTGCCCACAGCGCCCACTCTTGAACGCTTAAAGGCTTGTCGAGGGGTGTTAGATAGGGTGAGAAGCGAAACGGGTCGCAACGTCCTCTATGCGGTAAATATCACGGGTTCTGCGATCACCTTAATCGAAAAAGCGAGGACTCTAGTTAAGGCGGGCGCAAATGCCCTATTATTAAATGTCCTAACCTACGGATTTTCGGTATTGGAGGCGATCGCCAGTGACCCAGAAATCAATGTTCCGATTTTTGTGCATCCTGCGTTTGCTGGTAGCCTCTGTGCATCACCGGATCACGGTTTAGCTTATTCTGTGGTTTTGGGGACTCTCATGGCCCATGCTGGGGCGGATGCGGTTTTGTATCCAGCCCATTATGGTAGTTTACCGTTTGACCCCACGGAAGAAGCCAAAATTCGGGATACTTTGCGATCGCGTAATATTTTCCCAGTCCCTTCTGCTGGTATCCATGCGGGAATTATTCCCCAGGTTTTAGCCGACTATGGCAATGATGTTATTCTCAATGCTGGAACTGGTATCATGGATCATCCAGATGGTCCCGCCGCTGGTGTTCAAACCTTCAAGGAAGTAATAATGGATAATTTATAATTGATATTGATAATGGATAATCGTAGGGGCGGGTTCCGCAGTTAATTAGAAGATCCACCGACCATATTAATAAACCCGCCCCCCCACCCGGTAATTAATGGATAATGGATAATTGTAGGGGCGGGTTCCGCAGTTAATTAGAAGACCCACCGACCATATTAATAAACCCGCCC
>NZ_JARPLC010000021.1:0-26425 GCF_032350395.1 Limnospira sp. PMC 289.06 | reverse complement strand
GGGCGGGTTCCGCAGTTAATTAGAAGACCCACCGACCATATTAATAAACCCGCCCCTCTCACCGACCATATTAATAAACCCGCCCCTCTCACCGACCATATTAATAAACCTGTCCCTCTCACCGACCATATTAATAAACCTGTCCCCACCCACCCGGTAATTAATGGATAATGGATAATGTAATGAATACAGACCCCCGTGAATCTTTAATTGAAGCATCTCGCCAATTTTATCAGCTAGGATGGATGGCTGGGACGGCTGGTAATTTGTCGGCTAGGGTGGAAGATGGCAGTTTTTGGATTACTGCTAGTGGTAAACAAAAGGGGAAATTGGCGGCGGATGATTTTGTGCGGGTTTCTCTCACGGGGGAATTGCTAGAAACCCCTAAGCCTGAGAATAAACCCTCAGCGGAAACGAGTATCCATCAGGCGATTTATTCCTGTTTTCCTGATGCTAAAGCCTGCTATCATGTCCATTCGGTTGAGGCGAAATTGGTGACTAATTTTGTGGAAGGAGACCAATTGCCTTTACCTCCGATTGAGATGTTAAAAGGTTTGGGGGTGTGGGAGGAAAATCCCCAGGTGTTTATGCCGGTTTTTAAAAACCATTTACAGGTTCCCAAAATTGCTAAAGAAATAAGCGATCGCTTTCACCAAGAACCCCCGCAAGTCCCGGCTTTGTTAATTCGTAATCATGGGGTGACAGTCTGGGCTAATTCCGCCGCCGAAGCGGAAAATCATGTAGAATTAGCCGAATATATCTTTAGATATATTGTAGCAGCCCGTCAGGTAGGCATCAAGTTTTAAAACATCGCCATAATCCCCCCATAGATGATACCACTAATGGTAGCCATAGCGACGACCAGCGCCACAAAGACGACAGTTTTTTGGGTGCCGATAATATTACGAATAACCAGCATATTAGGAAGGGATAAAGCCGGACCTGCTAATAATAAAGCCAAGGCGGGTCCGTCTCCCATACCATTACCAATTAATCCCTGTAAAATGGGCACTTCTGTTAAGGTAGCAAAATACATAAAAGCACCAGCGATCGCCGCAAAAAAATTCGCCCAAATGGAATTACCACCCACCGCCGTAGCGACCCATTGAGAAGGAATTAAGGCTTCCTGACCGGGACGACCTAATAAAGCGCCCGCAATTAATACCCCTAGCAATAATAGGGGTAAAATTTGTTTAGCATAATCCCAGGAAGACTCAAACCATTCTCCCGCCTCATTTTTATCGGTACTGGTCAACCAAGATAAACCGACCACGGCAAAACTAAAGGCAATCAAAGGGTATTGATGGAACTGTAATGATAATACCACAGTGACAGCACCAATTAACAAAACTTTTCCCAGGTTGAGATTTAACCAAGCGACTAAAATGGCAGCCAAGGCGATACCAAACAAGCCAGTTATCCACCATTTTAAGGAATAGATAAGATACCACAAACCAGTATTAACATCTGGCGGACTCCAATTAGCAAAAACTAGGATACCGACCAGGACGGCAAAAAATACGGCATTTTGCCATAAGGGGCGAGTCTCTTCGGGTTCAGACAACAGGGAAGCGGCTTTGACTTTTTCGATTTCTTCATGGCGGAAAAACCACTGCATTGATAAGCCGATAATAATGCTAAAAATAATGGCACAAATTGCCCTGGCTAGACCTAATTGCCATCCTAAAACTCTAGCAGTGAGAATAATGGCTAGAACGTTAATGGCGGGTCCTGAGTACAGAAAAGCGATCGCCGGACCCAAACCCGCCCCCATGCGGTAAATTCCGGCAAATAAAGGGAGTACAGTGCAGGAACAAACTGCTAAAATCGTACCGGATACAGAGGCGACACTATAAGCCAGCCAAGGGTTAGCCTTGACTCCCAGATATTTCATTACTGAGTCTTGGCTAATGAAAACGGCGATCGCACCCGCAATAAAAAACGCCGGAATTAGACACAGCAAAACGTGTTCTTGAGCGTACCAGCGGACTAGATAAAGAGACTCCCAGAAGGCATTTTGTAGCCTTTCCGACTGTTGTATGGCTTCTACAGGGAGATAAAAGCACAGTAAAAATATAGCGATAATGAAGGCGAGAGGCTGCCACTGTTCCTGCCAAAAAGTGGAAATTCTCATGTGTTTACTCCGGGCGATTTTCCGCAGTTTAGATGTATAAAAAAAACCTGGTGGAAAGGGTAAAATTGTGGGCAATTTTCGGCAAGACATGGTATAATGAGATGGGATAATCCCAACGCACCAGGTTTCCTAGGGTATAGACTTAAATTAAGGTTTGAGATGAGTTTGGATCTGTTCAGGGGTGGCTACTTTCCCCTGACTGACTACCACATCATTAATCACCAAGGCGGGAGTTTTCATAACTCCTCGTTCAGCTATTTTGATGGGTTCGGTAATGTGTAAAACTTCCGCGTCGATATTTAGGGAGGCGATCGCCTCTTTAGCGTTGGCTTCTAGTTGCTGACACTTTTTGCAGCCAGTCCCTAGGACTTCGATTTTGACAGCAGTCATGATTTGAGTTCTCCTGAACTATAACTGATGCCGACTATTGTAGAGCTTATACTTAGGTATAATGTCAAGGGGTAGGCGGATGTTTGTGGCTATAATTATCTAGGATGACACATTGTTGGTGGGAATTAGTGCGATCGAGATTAGTCTGACATTCCTGCACTAGGGGCAATAATTCATCATGTAAGGCCTGTAATTGGTCAATTTTATCGCGAATTTGAGTAAGTTTACAATTCAAACGTTCATAAACAGCCTGACAAGTAAGCGATCGCTGATTTTTCAGTTCTAAAATATCCTTAATCTCCAGCAAAGTTAAGCCCAAAGACTTCGCCCTAATAATAAAGCCAATTCTCTGCAAATCCTCCTGAGTAAATAGGCGATAACCCGCCTCATTCCGTTGAGGAGAAGGGATTAATCCTCTCCGTTCATAAAAATAAATCGTTTGTGGATTAATTCCCAAAATATCAGATACTTCACCCACCTTAAACATAAGTATTTCCCCCCTAGCCGACAGAAAGCTAATTTTTGCAATACTTGACCAGAGCCAGCCATGTCCTTAATAAAGTTATCGATAAAACTGCCCTAAATCGCAAATCTTTGATAAGATACCCCCATAACCGATAATAAAGAGGCGCAACCAGCGCCACTGTGGTTCTGGCTAACACCGGAACCAATTATAGGACACCCAACAGCGGCGAGTCAGGATGGAATGGCATATCACCGATGCCCAAAGTTTGGGTATCATCGATCGCGAAATCGGTACTCATGTGTTTTCTCCCGCAGAGTACGAAATTGTCCGGCGGGTGATTTACACCACGGCCGATTTTGAATATAAAAGCCTTGTGCGCTTTTCAGACCAAGCCCTGCAAGCCGGAGCAGCGGCTCTAGCTGCCCGTACTACAATTATAGTAGATGTACCCATGGTGCAGGTGGGTATCACTCCCCAAATTTTGTCAACCTTTGCTAATCCAGTGTACTGTTCCCTGGACACGGTGACTCGACCCCAACGGGAAAAAAGTCGCACAGCTTGGGGTATTCAAACCCTAGCCAAACGTTATCCAGAGGGAATTTTTGTCGTGGGTCAGGAACAAACGGCCCTATCAGGGTTAGTAGATTTAATTGAGGCTGAGGAAATTAAACCCGCCTTAGTCATTGCTACGCCATCGGGGTTTGTGGGGGCGGATGTAGCCAAATCGCGCTTAAATGATTCTATGGTATCTCATATCCGTATAGACGGCCGCAAGGGTAGTTCAGTGGTCGCTGTAGCCATAGTTAATGGCTTGGTAGACCTAGCTTGGCAAGCCTACGGCAGAAATGAGTCAGGAGGCGGTTAATCATAGGCTTGCTGACGGGGAGAGGGAGTCCGACGAGGCGATCGCGATTGGGGACGGCCATAACGCGATCGCATCTCCCGGGTAATTTCCATAAACATATCCCGCCGTAAATAGGGATATGACCCCACCCAAATATTTTGACTAGGAATATACACATCAGATACCTCATTAATGCTGCTGAGGTCATCCAGATAGGAAGTTACCAACATCACCGCCACCTGACCCCGACTAAGTCGTTTATGGTTGCGGTTAAGGGGGGCTTCAATTTTCACCACAAACCCGGTCTTATCCCCCACTTCTACATTAATCCGCCGCTCTAAGTTTTCAATGATAATTAAATCACCCTTAGAGTTAACAGATTCCTGCTCATTAGTTACCGCTTCGGAAATATAATAATCCAAAACTTTACCCTGCCAAAATCCACAATAGGGATATTTGCGAAACTGGCGATTTCGTATACTAGCGTCCCAAATGGGACCCCACAGCCAATATAAAGCAAACATCACCAAAGGAATTAACAAAATTTGCCGGCCTTCAAATTGTACTGATAACTCCACTAAGGCGAGAATTAACGTCCCCACAGCGGACACTAACAATCTTCTGATAAATTGCGATGGTTTCCCCCAACAGTGTTGATACTGTTCGCTAGTAGCCACAGCCGGGACGAGTTCATGGAAAGTTTGACGGGTGAGTGGAATTAGCATAGAATCAACGCCTAATATGAGCAATGCCTAATCTGAGACACAATCCAGGGGCGGGTAGTCATTAATCATCCATTATCCATTATCCACGATTAGAGAATTTTCTCTAATCCATACACCAAACTTTTCAGGGATAAGACTTGACGAATTGCCAGCAAGACACCGGGCATATAGCAACCGCGATCGGTGGTATCGTGGCGGAGGGTATAAATTTGACCAGCCGCCCCAAAAATTACCTCTTGGTGAGCAATTAAACCAGGTAAACGTACACTATGAATGCGGATTTGTTCATCAGCGATCGCACCTCTAGCGCCGGGTAGTTGTTCGGTTTCTTTAACTTGGCTTTGGTTATAGGTTTTCCCAAACTCTGCCAACATTTGGGCAGTTTTAACCGCCGTGCCGCTAGGTGCATCAGCCTTTTGATTATGGTGTAACTCAATAATCTCTACATGGTCAAAATATTGAGAAGCAGCGATCGCCGCCTGTTGTAAAAGTACAATGCCAATGCAAAAATTAGGAATCAATAAACATCCCATGCTGGCTTTATCAGCAAATTCGGCCAAATCCTGAATTTGGGCTTCACTTAACCCAGTAGTCCCCACCACCGGACGGACACCATAGGCGATCGCCGCCCGAATATTGTCATATACTGACTCTGGGTGGGTAAAGTCCACCATCACCGCTGGCTGCTTTTCCTGGGCCGCCATAGCCAGCATTCCTTCGCGATCGTTTGTAATGGGAATCTCTAAAGGTTCCATCCCCGCCAAGGTTCCAGCATCTTCATTCAGATAAGCCGGATTTCTATCAATCGCCCCCAACAGGGTCATATCCTGTGCAGCAGCCACCGCTTTGACCACCTCGCGACCCATTTTACCGCCAGCACCATTGACCACCACTGGAATTGGAAATTGACCTACCATGACTTTAAACCAGAAACATCCTTGATTAGACTATTATTAGACTATCCAACCACTTTCTGTCTATAGAAGCTAGAGAACTGCCCCATCTAAATTGGGTATGATAGAATGGGGTAGTCCATTTCTGCTGATTAATGCTGCGTCACAACTCTGCTTCCCAATGGTCACGGCTATCTCAATGGCGATTGCTGGTCTTACGAATTACTCCCCCATTGTGGTTGATTATTAGCCTCACCAGCACCTTATTACTAACTGGGATTAAACTCAGGGGAGATTTGCAACCAGTAGAATTGAGGTTGTTTGACGGGTTAGTTCGCCTCCGACCCGAATCGGAACCTGATGACCGCATTTTGATTGTAGCCATTACCGAATCAGATATTGCCGCCCAAGAACAATGGCCTATGTCCGATGCCGTATTAGCCCAAGTTTTAGCTAACCTACAACAGCATCAACCGAGGGCGATCGGTTTAGATATATATCGGGATCTACCTCACCCACCAGGTAGCGCCGAACTAGGTCAACAGTTCCAGGCTCCTAATATATTTGGCATTACCAAAATTGGCAACCCCGACAATCCCAGTATTCCCCCCCCTCCTCAACTACCACCCAAGCAAATTGGCTTTAATGACCTAATTCTCGACCCAGACGGGGTAGTGCGCCGCCAACTGTTATTTGCTGAATCCCAGGGAAATACCTTTTTTTCCCTCGGTTTACGATTGGCATTACATTATCTCAAATTTGAGGATATCGAACCCAAAAATTATCACAAAAAGCCCGAATATATGGAGTTAAATAATCGGGTATTTGTGCCTTTAAGGTCTCATAATGGGGGCTACTCCAATATTGACGATCGCGGTTATCAAATCCTGCTCAACTATCGGGCAGTTCAACCCGCCCCCGTCGTCACCTTGAGCCAAGTCTTAGCCGGTACAGTTTCCCCGGATTTAATTAATGATAATATTGTCTTAATCGGAGCCACTGCACCCAGTATTAAAGACGAATTTTTTACCCCCTATAGTGTCAGTGAATCCACAGCACCGAAAATGCCAGGTGTTTTTATTCATGCCAATATAGTTAGTCAGATTTTAGGGGTAGATTCCGGTAATTCTCAGACCTCTAATTTATTCTGGTTTGTGCCTCAGTGGGTAGAAATTATCTGGTTGAGTCTTTGGGGAATTTGTGGCGGTTTCCTGGCTTGGCGTATCCACCATCCAGGAATGCAAGGATTGTACTTTTTCCTAGGGATATTCACAATTTTTGGCACTACCTACGTCCTGTTTTTGTTTAATGCTTGGATTCCCCTAGCTTCTCCGGTTTTAGCCCTGACTTTAGCCGCCACTGGGGTAATTGCTTATAAACAAATTCATAACTTCCTTCATGATTCCTTAACTGGATTGCCTAATCGTTCCCTATTTCTCGATCGCACTCAACAAGCGATCGCCAAATCTCAACGGAATAAATCTATCTGTGGCGTATTATTTATTAATGTTGATAATTTCCGCCTAATTAATGACAGCTTAGGAGACTTAGCCGGTGATCAACTGCTCCTCCAATTAGTAGAAAGACTAAAAAATTCTGTCCGATTAGGGGATACTATAGCACGTTTGGGCGCTGATGAATTTGCCATTTTGCTGAGGAATTTACAATCAGTAAATAATGCGACCATCGTGGCTGAACGCATCCAAAAAGACTTAACTTATCCCTTTATTCTCAATGGTCATGAGGTATTTAAAACCGTGAGTATTGGCATTGCTTTAGCCGATACAGCCGAAACTCGCGCCGAAGATTTACTCCGTAATGGTAACACCGCCATGCTGAGGGCGAAGTCTCTCAAAAATATTCGATATCAAGTATTTGAACGCACTATGCAGGTGGGTGGCTTGGATCGCCTGCAATTAGAAACTGACCTGCGTTTAGCCGTAACCCGTGGGGAATTTGTCATGTATTATCAACCTGTCATTTCCTTAACAACTCGGGAAATCGTCGGTTTTGAAGCCTTAGTACGTTGGCAGCATCCTCGTCAAGGCTTGGTGACACCAGAACGGTTTTTAAAAGTCGCTAAAGAAACCGGATTAATTATTCCTATTGGTCGCTGGGCTATGCAAGAGGCTTGTCATCAATTGGCAATTTGGCAGCAGTCTTTAAAATCTGATTGTCAGATTATTGTGGGCGTGAATTTATCGGGCAGACAGTTTATTCACCCTGATTTAGTTACTGAAATTCAGGGAATTATTCAAGATTCGGGCATTGACCCCAGTGGCTTACGATTGGAGATTACCGAAAGCGTGATTATGGATGATGTGGAAGCTACTATTCGCCTCCTTCATCAGTTAAAGAATTTGCAAATCAAGTTAAGTATTGATGATTTTGGCACCGGGTTTTCATCCCTGGGTTATTTACCTCGTTTTCCCGTGGATGTCCTGAAAATTGACCGCTCATTTATTGCTCATATTGGGGAAGCCACAGAGGTGGAAAATTTGGCAATTGTCAGAACTATTTTGATGTTAGCATAGGCTTTAAATTTAGATGCGATCGCCGAAGGAGTAGAAACCCCTGAACAATTGGAACAATTGCGATCGCTCGGTTGTGAATATGCTCAAGGCTACTATTTCCAAAGACCTATATCGGCTGACCATGCTACACAATTCTTTACATCTCATCCCCATTGGTAAATACATTTTTGGGAACCAATGCCCTAATATTTACGTCACCAGTTGAGTCGATTTTGTGATCACCTCTTTGATTGAGGTCAAAAATATCTAGGAGTTTATTCTTTTGATGTCATGGTTCATTCTACTTCTATTCTCACCGTAGGCGATCCGGCTCCCTGGTTCAGTTTACCGGACTCCAACGGCAAAAATATTGTCCTCCGTTCCCATGCTGGGAAACCAATTCTGTTAGTATTTTATGCAGGGGATCAAATCTCAGAATGCGAAAAAATCGCTTGTCGATTGCAAGATATTATGTCCCTGTGCGATCGCTTTGATCTTCAGATTTTTAGCATCAGTCTCAACCCCCCCTCAACTCGCAAAACCTTCGCCGAAAATCATCACCTTAATTATTCCTTACTCTCCGATTTCAAAGGAGAAGTTAGCACCAAATACGGAGCCTATATTTGCGACGGCAAAAATAGCAACACCATCGTTTATAACCGTGTCGCTTTCCTGCTCGATCGCAATCTTCGCATTCTCAAAATTTACCCATTACATCCCCTCGAAGAATTTACCCAAAAATTCCTAGGAGAAATTCAAGATTTAGTCGCCCAAGAACCTCCTCGCCTCATCAAAATGCAGGCTCCTGTGTTGCTAATCCCTAAAGTTTTGGATTTACGTTTCTGTCGGGAACTCATCCATATTTGGGAAACTCAAGGTAATGATGAATCAGGGTTCATGAAAAGAGAAGGAGAAAAAACCGTCGGCTATGTTGACCCCAGTTTCAAGCGACGGCGCGATCACTTTATACAGGACGGACCCGTTAAAAATTACATCGATTCTATTATGCAGCGCCGGGTATTTCCCGAAATTCTGCAAGCCTTTCAATTCCAGCTAACTCGCCGTGAATGCTACAAAATAGGCTGCTATGATAGTGAATCAGGGGGCTTTTTCCGACCCCATCGAGACAACACCACTGGGGGAACATTGCATCGGCGATTTGCCATGACTATTAACCTTAATGCTGAAGAATACGAAGGTGGTTGTTTAAGATTTCCTGAACACGCACCCCATTTGTATAAACCTGCCACAGGGGATGCTGTCATCTTTTCCTGTTCGACCATGCACGAGGCTACTGATGTGACATCAGGGCGACGTTTTGCCTTGCTTTCTTTCTTCTATGGTGATGAAGATGCCGAAAAACGCAATGCTTACGAAAACCGGGTCAGAAATGATTACAGTCGTGTCATTAAGCTGAATGCTTAATTAAGCATCATTTGGGGGGTTAAGTTAGCCCCCTATTTTGTGAAGTTTAACCAGGGTGAGAATTAATTTTATGAAAGTTCTAAAGCAGTCGCCATCTCTGAAAGCTAAATTTAAGCAAAATATTAATCGCAAAGTATCCAGCCAACGGGAGGAAGCTAGTCAGGGTTTGGGTGGTGGTTTCTTGGGGATGATAGGCGCAGGAGTATTTGAATTTAAGCAAATCCGAAATCAAGTTAAGGGTAGTTTAGGGGAAAATTTAATTGCTCTGTTGCTGATGACCTTTCCTGATAATTGGGTATTATTTAAAAATGCCCTGATTCCTGCTACTTCTGGCAGTTTAACAGAAATTGATTTGCTAGTGATTGGGAACCGAGGTATTTTTTTAATTGAAGTGAAAACCTGGAAGGGTTCCTTGGCGGCTAATCAAGATAACTGGAAACGGCGTGAGGGTTCCCAGTGGGTTCCTGTATCTAACAGTCCTACTTCCCAAAGTCTTTATCATCAACAGATGTTTCAGCGGTGGATTTTTTCAGAAATACCTGACTTACCTACTGATTGTATTACTGCGCCGGTGGTTTTTCCTATAGCTAAATGGGTGGGGGCTAAAAATTGTTCTGTGCCAGTTTTAACGAGTATGACAGATTTAATATCGATGATATCGAAATCTCCCGCATATCTCACAGATGAACAGGTTTTTAGGATTAGTAAACATATCCAAGAATATGAATTGTCACCCTTATCTAAACCGCAACCGCAACCGCAACCAGAAACGAAGCCTAAGCCTAAGCCTCGCAATTCTCAACCGGAACCGGAACCGGAACCGGAACCGGAACCGGAACCTAAGCCTAAACCTAAGCCTAAACCCAAACCTAAGCCTAAGCCTAGGTTAAAAAAAGATATGTAAATCAATTTTTAATGATGATATCACCACTGCTACAAGTTAAAAATTTAGAAACTCGTTTTATCACGACTGATGGGGTAGTTAAGGCTGTTAATGGCATTTCCTATCATGTTAATGCTGGGGAAACTCTTGGCATTGTCGGAGAATCGGGTTCGGGGAAAAGTGCGGGAGTGTTATCAATTTTGCGGCTAATTTCTGCCAATTCTGGCCGGATTTCTGGGGGAGAGATTTGGTTTGAGAAGCAGGATTTACTTAAAGTCAATAAATCGGCATTAAGAAGGATTCGGGGTAACAAAATTTCGATGATTTTTCAAGACCCGATGACTTGCTTAAATCCGGTTTTAACTATTGGTAAACAAATTACTGAGGCTATACAAGTGCATTCTGGGGCTACTAAATTAGAGGCACAACAACAGGCGATCGCCCTTTTAGAAAAGGTCGGTATATCGTCAGCAAAACGCCGACTTGGTAGCTATCCCTATCAATTCTCTGGGGGAATGCGACAGCGAGTTATGATTGCTATGGCATTAGCCTGTCATCCACAATTATTAATTGCTGATGAACCGACAACCGCCTTAGATGTAACTGTGCAAGCCCAAGTTATTGAGATGATTAAACAGTTGCAAAATGAAATGGGAATGGCGGTAATTTGGATTACCCATGATTTAGCACTTTTGGCGAGATTTGCCGATCGCATTTTAGTCATGTATGCAGGTCAAATTGTCGAAGAAGCGCCCGTTAATCAACTCTATAAGCATCCTCGTCACCCCTACACAATGGGATTGTTAAAAAGCCTCCCCCGTCCTGACCGCGACATGGGAGAGACTCTCCCGGCTATCCCAGGGACTCCCCCAGATTTGATTAACTATCCTCAAGGTTGCCCCTTTGCGCCTCGATGTCAATATGCGATCGACCGTTGTTTTCAGGAAGATCCGATTTTAGAATTAGTCGCCACCCATCATCAAGTCGCCTGTTGGGTTAAACCATGACTTGACAAAAGGATGATTTTATGCTACCTAAAATCTATCTATTTTCTTGGAATTTTTGATACCTGATGGTTGCCAAAACACACCCCAGTAAGCCAGAAACAGATACCCTATTAAGGGTTGAGAATTTGCAGGTACACTTTCCAGTCAGTGGGGGTATATTTCGACAGAAACAGGTAGGGATAATTAGGGCAGTAGATGGTTTAACATTTGAGATAAAACGGGGTGAAACTCTTAGTTTAGTTGGGGAGTCTGGCTGTGGGAAAAGCACTACAGGTAGGGCGATTTTACAGCTTCAAACTCCCACAGGTGGCCAGGTTTATTTTAATGATATTGATCTGACTAAATTAGATGCCCAAAAGTTGCGGATCATGCGCCGCCAAATGCAGATAATTTTCCAAGACCCCTACGCTTCCCTAAATCCGCGAATGACCCTAAAAAAAATCATTGGGGAACCCCTATTAATTCATAGATTAGCTAAGGGTGAATCCCTGATTAATCGAGTGCAAGAGTTATTAGAATTAGTGGGACTGAATCCCCAATTTATTAATCGTTATCCTCACGAGTTTTCGGGTGGTCAAAGACAGCGAATAGCTATAGCTAGGGCTTTAGCAGTTGACCCGGATTTTTTGGTCTGTGATGAACCGATCGCCTCTTTGGATGTTTCTATTCAAGCACAGGTGGTTAACTTAATGCGATCGCTACAAAAACGCCTGAATTTAACCTATCTATTTATCGCCCATGATTTAAGTATAGTCCGCTACATTTCCAGCCGGGTAGCAGTCATGTATTTAGGTAAAATAGTGGAAATAGGGGAGTGCAATTCTGTCTATGATTATCCCCTTCATCCCTATACTAAAGCGTTACTTTCTGCTGTTCCTATTCCCGACCCAGAAATCGAAGCCAAACGGGAACGAATTATCCTGAAAGGAGATGTTCCCAGCTTTTTATTACCCTCGTGTGGATGTCGATTTTATAGCCGCTGTCCCTCGGCGAAATTAGTTGGCGATCGCTGTCGGGTCGAGGAACCCCAATTGCGAGAAATTAACCCCGGACATTTTGTTTCCTGTCATTTATGGGATTCCCAAAACCCTCTATAAATCCTATGATTCTGTAGTATGACCAGCTTTAGCGATCGCCGCCCTTAGCGCCGACTCAGAAGCAGTTGCTTCCACAGTCACCACCTTTGTATTTAAGTCAATATTGACAGTAGCATCACTATCAACAGTATGAATAGCCTTGGTTACACTGTTAGCACAAACATCACAAACCATTGAAGAAACCGTAAGTTTTATAGTCATAACTAGCCTTGTAAAATACCCGTATAGTATAGCATTATAGTAGGATTTGAGAATTGTATTAAGAGAAATCCCCTCAAATCCAGGTAAATATCATAACCTGAGACCTCCCGAATCACACTGATAGGCTATAATCGTAAATATCCATACTTAATCAATGTTCCATTATAGTCTTAGTTAACCCATGTCTCTAGTTCCTCCTAACAATCTCAGGCAAAAAATTATCGAAATGGTCGAAAATTCTCAATCCCATCCTACCGCATGGTTTGAAACCCTTTATGCTGAATCCCAAGGCGATCCGTCTTTGATTCCTTGGGCCACATTGGTGGCTCATCCCCAACTGCAACAATGGCTAGAAAATCATGCAATTGAGGATGATAATAAAACCGCTTTAGTGTTGGGTTGCGGGTTAGGAGATGATGCGGAAGCCTTAGCAGATTTTGGCTTTCAGGTGACAGCTTTTGATATTTCTCCAACAGCGATCGCTTGGTGTCGCGAAAGGTTTCCCAATTCTCAGGTAAATTATACAGTCGCCGACTTGTTAGACCCCGATCATAATTGGCGAGAAAAGTTCGATTTTGTACTCGAATCTAGGATTACTCAATCCATGCCTTTACAAGTCCGATCCCAAGCAATTAAGGCGATCGCCAATCTGGTAGCTCCCGATGGTATTTTATTGTTAATTACCCGATTTCGTGACACCGAAGCCGCACCGGACGGCCCCCCATGGCCTTTATCTGAGGCAGAATTATCAGCCTTTAAAACCTGCGGCTTGACCGAAATAAATCGCCATGAATTTGTAGCCGAAAACCGTCCTGATGCCCGGCAATTATGTATTGAATATAAATCAATAAATGAACCCTTCAGTTAATCCCGAAACCCAATCATTTCTCAATCATGTATCAGCATCTAATCACCCCCCAATTAGTGCCATGGAACCCGCCGAATTGAGAAACCTTAATCAGATGTTTGTTAAAGCCAGTCACCCACCGGAAGCGATCGCCAAAGTCGAAAATCGCACCATTGCGGGTCTCGGTGGAGAATTACCAATCCGCATTTACACCCCCAAGGGAAACCAACCCTTTCCGGTTCTAGTTTATTTCCACAGTGGCGGTTATGTAATCGGTAATTTAGACATGGTAGATAGTATTTGTCGCAGCCTCGCCAATGGCGCAGAATGTGTGGTTGTCTCAGTAGACTATCGCCTCGCACCAGAACATCCATTTCCAGCCGCCATTGAGGATGGTTTGACCGCGACGGAGTGGGTGTTTAATCAGGCTAAAACTTACAACTGGGATAGCGATCGCATTGCGGTGGGGGGAGAAAGTGCGGGGGGAAATTTAGCGGCGGTGGTAGCCTTAAAACGGCGAGATAAAAAACTAGCCCCCCTAGTTTATCAATTGTTAATTTATCCTATAACTCAGGTAGAAATTGACAGCGAATCTCGCCGCCTATTTGCCGAAAATTACTTTCTGAGAACCGATGATATTAGGCATTTGTGTAGTTTTTATATCACCAACCCTGCTGATAAAAATAATCCCTATGCTTCCCCCCTGTTAGCCGAAGATTTATCAAATTTGCCTCCCGCTTTGATTATCACTGCGGAATTAGACCCCCTACGGGATGAAGGACAGGCTTATGGCGATCGCCTCCAAAAAGCCGGAGTTCCCGTCAAAATATCTTGCTATTCAGGAACCATTCATGCTTTCATTAATTTAGCCAAATTTATCAGTCAAGGACAGGAAGCACTAGCCGAATGTGCGATCGAATTAAAACAGGGATTTTCCCATAAAAGTTAATCCCATCTATTCTGCGCCCATTTACCCGAATTTAATCATCAGCCAGAGGTGATAATTAATCATGGCAACCCTAAATTTCCACACCACCAACACCACCTTCCGCCAACTTCTGGGTAATGGCTTAATCTATCATGTACCTCCCTTTCAGCGTGACTATTCCTGGGGAAATGACGAATGGGACGACCTGTGGCAAGATCTGACTGCTTTATTTGAAGAAGATAGCGAACCCGCTCATTATATGGGCTACCTCGTGCTACAATCATCTGATAGCAAACACTTCGATATTATTGATGGTCAACAACGAATGACTACCATCAGTATTATGATCCTGGCTGGTTTGTCTTATTTACAAGATTTAGTGAAGGCGGACTTGGATGCACTCAACAACAGTCGCCGCCAATACCAACTGCAAAATAGCTACATTGGTTATGTCGATCCTGTCACCCTCATTCCCCAATCAAAACTCAGACTAAATCGCCATAATGATCGTTTTTATCAAACCTACCTAGTCCCCCTAGAACCCCTCCCTCAACGAGGTCTAAAAGCCTCTGAACATCAACTACGCCAAGCATTTATTTGGTTTAAAGAAAAAATCAGACTCCGACTGGGAAATCAATCTGATAGTGGACAAAATTTTGCGGCTTTTATTGATTCCCTAGTAGACAAACTCTTTTTTACTGTGATCACCGTTACAGATGAATTGAACGCTTTTAAGGTTTTTGAAACTCTTAACGCCAGAGGGGTGCGTCTTTCCGCCACGGATCTACTCAAAAACTATTTATTTTCACTCATTAGTAACGCAGATACCCATGATATAGAAATGCGTAGCCTCGAAGATAAATGGGAGCGGATTGTGGGTTTATTGGGTAGTGAGAGTTTCCCGGAATTTCTGCGTATTTTTTGGAATAGTCGCCATAGACTTGTCCGTAAATATGATCTGTTCAAAATCATTCGACGACAGGTGAAAAGCCGTAAAGATGCCTTTGGCTTAGTCCGCAGTTTGGAGCATGATGCTGGGGTTTATGCGAGTCTTGGAGACCCATATGATGCTAGTTGGAAACCCGATGAAAAACAAGCCTTAAAGCAACTGTTAATGTTTCGTGTGCGTCAGCCTTTGGCAATACTGTTAGCTTGTTATCATCAATTTTTTGACAACGATAGAGATGCCTTTACCCGCATTCTGAAAGCGATCGCTGTGATTTCATTTCGCTATAATGTTATTTGCAACTTGCAGACCTATGAACAAGAACGTTTGTATAATGAGATTGCTGTGAAGGTTTCCCATGGTCACTATAAGACTGCTGAGGAAGTTTTGGCGGCGCTGGGTGTTGTGTATCCAGATGATCATCAGTTTAAGGGAGCTTTTACTCAAAAAGAACTCCGCACTACGGATACTCGCCATAAGAAAATTGTCCGCTATATTCTCTTTGAAATTGAGAAACAGCGCTCCGGGAAAGCGTTTGATTTTGAGAGTTCCACCTATAATTTAGAGCATATTCTCCCGGAAAATCCCTCGGATGCCTGGGCTTATATCGAGGAAAGTAAACAGGAACGCTTAATCTACCGCCTCGGTAATATGACCCCCCTCGAAGCGACTAAAAACCGTGAAGTTGGCAATCAGGATTATGGGACTAAGCGGGATGTTTATGCCCAGAGTAATTTTGAAATTACTAAAGCGATCGCCGAACATTATGATACCTGGGATGAACATAAAATTGAGTCTCGGCAAAAGCGATTAGCTGCCATAGCTGCGGGCATTTGGCGCATTGGGTAAATTGAGAATATCAGCGACTAAACACTTGAACGTAAAATTTGCTGAATCATCTGATTGGCTTGGGAACCATAACTGCCACCAAATAGGTTAAAATGATTCAAAATATGGTAGAGATTGTAAAGAATTTTGCGGCGAGAATAACCTTTATCTAAAGGGTAAATTTGATTATAGCCCTGATAAAATGCGGGGGAAAATCCGCCAAATACTTCGGTCATGGCGATATCAACTTCTCGATCGCCAAAATAGGCAGCCGGGTCAAAAATCACAGGTTCTCCATCATGGGTAACAGAGGCATTACCCCCCCATAAATCCCCATGCACTAAAGCGGGTTTAGGGTGATGACCGGACAACAATTCTGGTATTTTGTCAAGGAAGCGATCGCTATTTTCAAAAGTTCCTCCCCGCCGTCTGGCGAGTTTCAGTTGATAACCAATGCGATGATCTCGCCAAAACTCTCCCCAGTCAGTAGTCCAGGTATTAATTTGAGGAGTTGATCCGATCGTGTTGTTGATATCCCAACCAAACTGTTGATATCCCCGATAGTCTGGCTGGGGAGTCCACTGGTGTAGTCGCGCCAATTGCCGCCCCATTTTCTCCATAGCCTGAGAATTGCTACGACCCCCTAGCTCTAACCATTCTAGGACGATATAAGCAGAATTGCCAGCAGTACCCCAACAAATGGGTTTAGGGACGCGGATAGTTTGGGTTTCCCACATTTGTTTAACTCCCCAGGCTTCCGCTTCAAACATGGCAACCTGAGAGGCGCTATTGAGTTTCACAAAATAGCTGCGATCGCCATCATTAAGGCGATATCCCTGGTTAATGCAGCCACCACCTACAGAAGTAGGGTTATTAGCTGTAAAGGTGTGGGAGGTAGCAGTGGTTATGTGTTCGCAAATTTGATTCCACATGGTAATTTTTAGCGATCGCTTCAGGCTATATTTTAGATCAACTGTGACTCGGCTCTGAACAACCCCATGGGATTATCGGAATTTCCGCCATGAAATCGGGGGTCATATTTTAGGCGATCGCTTTAATTCCCCATAATACCAAAGGCAGAGTTAGGAACGATAATATAGTAGAAACTACCACCACGCGGGCGGTGCGTACTTGGTCGCCGCCAAATTCATTAACCATCAGAAAAGCCGTGATAGCTGTCGGCATAGCACTCTGTAAAATTAACACCTGTAAATCCAAATCACTGAGTCTTAATAGGGAACCCACACCATAGGCAATAATCGCACCACCGATTAATCTGAGAAAACTGGCTCCCACTTCATAAAGGCTAATTTTCCAGTGACTTTCGGCAATTTCTAACCCCAACAATAATAAGCCGAGGGGAATAGCCGATTCCGCTACTAAATTCAATCCCTTATCAATATTAAAAGGCAATTCTATGGGCAGTGCGTAAAGTACCAAAGCCGCGATAATTGACCAAAATAGGGGTAATCTGAGGGTGAATTTTAAGGATGATTGCCAACCTCCCCCTTTAATGATAGCTGGCGCTGTGATTAAAACTACTAAATTCCAGGCGATTAAATAAACAATCGCCCTTTCTAGTCCGGCTTCTCCTAAAGCTAAGAGGGTGACAGATAACCCCATATTGCCAACATTTGATAGGGAGGTGGTGGCAATTAAACTTTTTTCGGTTGACCGAGACAGGTTTAAATAACGTGCGATCGCCCAAGCTACCAAACACAATGATATATAAGTCAAAATAAACCCTATTCCCATTCCTGCCATATTTTGGGGGGTAAGACTTGTCCGATATAGTGTATCAATAATCAGTATGGGAAACAGAACATACAGCAGCAGACGGGATATGGTTTGGCGATCTATAATCAGGGTTTTACCGGCAATAAAACCAATCATAACAATGCACCCAACGGGGATAACAGCAGAAAATAAAGCAATCATCAAAGGTGGTAAAGGCTGCCAAAAACCAGCCAGATATGATCTGACTGCTATACTTTGGCGATAGTCTAACGCAACTCCAGACAATTGGGGAAGGTATCAGACTAATACATTCCCTCAAAGGGTCCTAGGAAGGTGGGTTTAGGGCGAAGAATATGGACTTGGACAACAGCTTTGACAACGGCTAGAAGTTCTCGGCGGGTATAGAATCGCATGGAATCATCCCGAAATTTGCCCCAGTCCGGTGTGCCAAAACCGATCGCATCAATCCCTAAACGATTGCATATATACACCGCGCGGGGTAGGTGGTATTGTTGGGTGATTAGTACCGCCGTCTCGATGCCAAAAATTTCCCGGGCGCGATAACAGCTTTCGTAGGTACTAAATCCCGCATAGTCCAGGCGAATGTCGTTTGAGGGAACTCCTTGGTCGATCGCATATAGCTGCATGGCCACCACTTCGTTATATTCGGGAGTGCCATTGTCTCCGGTCATTAAAATCTTTTCAACCCGTCCCAGTTTGTACAGGTCGATCGCCCCCTGAATGCGATCGGCTAACATCGGTGTAGGGGTTCCATCAGCCCAAAGTCCCGCCCCAAAGACGATCGCCACAGGTTTTTCTGGAACATCGGCGATCTCAGTATAGCGACGAGTTTGGGTGAGCAAGTTAATATATAAGTTCAGCACAAATGGCGTGAGCAGTCCGCCAATAACTGATAACACCAATAATAAACGCCAGTGTATTATTAACCATTTAGGGAACATAGTTTGGATCTGAGCGTAGAAGTTCAACATTTTACCAAAAAATTGCAGTAGCCGGGGAGCCTAGCTGATTTTTATAATTTACCCCCCCAGTTGCCTAGTTTCGGCAACATTCCCGAAATATAAACTATTCCCAGATACGGGAAAAATCCCTGTGGGAGAGGGTTTGACATAAATTTGCCAAAAATTTGCTCAAAGGGGTTGACATATATCTGATAACCTACTACTATTATTAATTGTGCGAGGGAAACAAGCAAGAGCGACAGCGAGAGCGAGTTTCCGGCAACCTCGAAAGATTTTAAGTCTTTCCTGGTGTCTATGGCTCAGTGGAACCACACCGATCCATCCCGAACTCGGATGTGAAACGCTGAAACGGCGAAGATACTTGGCGGGTAGCTGCCTGGGAAAATAGCAAGATGCCAGGATTAATATAAACTATAGCTTCCTTCCAGTGATAAACGGAGGGAGGCTTTAGTTTTTAAGGAAAAATCCCATGAAGAAACCCAAATCAGCAATTTTACCGCCCTGGATAGTCCTAGACCCTCTGCTAAAACAGTGGTTAACGGAAGATATTGGTAGGGGCGATCGCACTACTGATGGTCTGTTGAGGGGGGAAAATTTATGGGGAACAGCCCATTGGGAGGCGAAAGCCCCAGGAATTGTGGCGGGGTTACCAGTGGCGGCGCGGGTTTTTCAACTGTTAAGCGATCGCCTTCAGGTGAAACCAACGGTTAAAGATGGCGATCAGTGCGATCGTGGACAAGTAATTCTACAATTAGAAGGACCCCTAGATGCTTTGTTGATGGGGGAAAGGGTAGCCCTAAATTTGGCGATGCGACTGAGTGGGGTAGCCACTTCCACAGGTGAATATGTCGATGCGATCGCTGATTTACCGACTCAACTGGTGGATACCCGCAAAACTACCCCAGGACTGCGACTGTTGGAAAAATATGCCATTCAAGTCGGGGGGGCGAAAAATCATCGCATGGGACTTGATGATGCGGTTTTGATTAAAGATAATCATATTTTGGCGGCTGGGGGTATTGAAAAGGCGATCGCCCTAATTCGCGAAACTATGCCTTATCCTCTGACTATTGAGGTGGAAACCGAAACTATTGAACAGGTGAAAACGGCGGTAAATGCGGGGGCGGATATTATCATGTTAGATAATATGTCCCTAGCTATGATGCAAGAGGCGATCGAGATTATTCGCCAGTATAATAGCCGCATTAAAATTGAAGCATCGGGAAATATTACCCTACAAACTATTCGCCAAGTTGCCGAAATTGGTGTTGATTATATCTCCACTAGCGCCACTATTACCCGTTCCCCCTGGTTAGATATCAGCATGAATTTGGGACCTGGAAACTTGGGGATTAATGACCCTTCCAAAATTAGAATGATTTAACCTCAAACATCACAGCGCACTTGACAGGATGTTAAACCCAGATCCTCTAGCATCTGGGTGATTTCCTGTTCATAAATAGGGTTCATAATAATCACCACATCTGGTTTATAGTCTACTAAAAATGCAGGAGGGACAATTTTTTGACCAGTTCCCGCTACATACATTCCCTGTTTGCGAGGGTTAATATCAACAACATATTCAATGGCTGTCTTGGCGGCTTTCATAAAGTTTAAGAATGTCACACCTTTGGAACCACTGCCCCAAATCACCACCCGCTGACCTTGATTAACCATATCTCCTAGTTTTTGTTCCCACTCTGATAACTTATCCTCAAACTTTTGTGAAAATTCAGCAATGGTGTTAGCTAACTGATTAACCTGTTCGGTTTCGGGTTTAATGGTGCTATGGGTATCAAGATTAGGCTGGGCTTCCAGACATAAAAATTGCCCTCGGAATTCCTCCGTTATTTGTTTAACCTCAAAACCACAGGATGAGAAAGCATAGCCTAGGCTGACGGGCGCAAAATAACAGCAATGTTCATAAATAATATCCCAAACTGCCAGATTACGAAAGATATCTAAGGCATTGGGAACCTCAAAGAAAATTCCGGTTTCTGGTTTATTTCCCACTATTTGTGCGAGGGATTTTAGCAGGTTTGTGGGGGTGGGTATGTGTTCTAATGTGTGGCGACAGCAGATAAAATCTCCTTGGTAATTAGCATATTTTTCCGAATATAAATCCTGAATAAATGTCAGGCGATCGCTAAATGCTTCATGGTCAGCTAAAGGCACATAAGTCGGGTCAAAACCGATGCCGCGATTGTTCCCTAATTCACACAATAGGCTAAGAAATTCACCTTTACCACATCCAATCTCAATAATAATCTTTTCCTGTAAATTGTAGGTATTGATTAATCTGGTAGCTAAATTATGAGCATACTGCTGAAACCGAGGGGAAAAATCCAGAGCATTTTCATAAACTTGGGTATATTCTAAACGTTCTGGATCAAAAGCTATATTATCAATAAAACCGCAATCTTGACAAAAAGCCAGTTTCAAGTCGCCACGATTACAATTAATAGCCCCATCACGCTCCGACCATAATATATTACAAAAAACCGGAATATCCAACATTTCCCAAAATACTTGGCGATGTTCCGAACCGCATACCGGACAGATAGATTTTTCTAGCATAGTTAGAGGTGCTAATATTTACCTACTAACATATCATTGTCCTCATGATTTGCCTAGTCAGGTTTCCTAAGAAAGATACAAATCACAATCTAAGTTAATCAAACTTGATTTGCCAAAAAGCTATGGAGTCGATTATACTGGCAGTAAACCTATGGCTTGATTTTTTTTAAACTTAGTTATATTCAAGTTATATATCAACTATGAGCTTACCTATTCGCCAAGTTAAAGTTGTAGGATCTTATATTACAGCTCTCCAGTTCAGCGACCAAATCGAAACTATTTTGGAGTGGGGTTCTCGGCGACAAAGCCGAGTCGTTTGTGTAGCAAATGTTCATATGCTGATGGAAGCCTATTGGAATCCTGTATTTGCTCGGATCTTAGAAAATGCTGATATGGTGACTCCTGACGGAATGCCTCTAGTCTGGATGATTCGGCAAGTAGGTATTCCTCAAGACCGGGTAGCAGGAATGGATATGCTCCTTAGTCTGTGTAACTTAGCACCTTTATATAACGTCAGCGTTTTTTTCTTAGGTTCTAAACCAGAAGTGCTGGAAAAAATGCAAACCAAGATGAGCCATGAATTTCCCCGTTTAAAAGTCGCGGGGTTTAAATCTTTGCCATTTCGCCCCCTGACTCCGGCCGAAGATGAGGCATTAATCCAAGAAATTCACAATAGTGGGGCGGGGTTAGTCTTTGTTTCTCTGGGATGTCCTAAACAAGAAAAATTTATTCATCAGCATCGCGGCAAAATTCGGGCTGTGATGATCGGAATTGGGGCGGTATTTCCGGTTTATGCTGGTTTTCAGACTCGCGCCCCAGAGTGGGTGCGAGAGTCCGGGTTAGAATGGTTTTACCGATTAGTTCAAGAACCCAATCGTTTGTTTGGTCGCTATGCTAAGACAATTCCGCCGTTTATGTTATTAGCAACTAAACAACTATTAACTGAGTATCATTGGTTAAACCGGGTTAAAAAACAATACTCGGAAATTCCTAGTAATGTATTGATTGAATCGCCTAGGGGTTTAATTTATCGACCTGTGGGGCGTGTCTTACAAAGGGCGGGTTTACTTTCCCCAGATCAAGTACAGATGGTTTTACAAACTCAGCGAGTCCGAAAAAACCTGCGTTTTGGAGACATTTTAAATTCTCAAGGTTTACTGAAACCGGAAACGATAGAGTTTTTCACTGAGAAGTTACCAGAATTAGCTCTTAACAGAGAACAGCATCCTTTAGGATACTATTTAAAATCAGCGGCTTTATTAAATGAAAAGCAAATTGATATGATTTTACAAAACCAACATAAAACCGGACTCAAGTTTGGAGAAATGGCTATTAATAAGGGATGGGTTAAACCGGAGACTGTGGACTTATTTTTAGAGTTTATGGAACCGAAAATTTAATTAATAGGTTATGAGCATCAAAGGGGGAAAGTCTTTGATGGCTTGAGCCAATTTAAGTGTTTTGGGTTTTTTGGAAATATACACTAGGGGCTTGGACAGCAGCTTGCATCAACTCAAAACCGAGCCTTTTCCACTTCCAAGAGACCCACCTACCCATTTGACCATAGCAATATAGCTTTTCGGAAAATTTGATAGGAACCCGATTAATCACTTTGATATATTCCCATAAAAGCGTCCAATTTGTGAGTGCAAACTTTCTAGTTGTCTGAGAGTTATACCAATTCAAAAGAGCCGAACTACCAGCATCTTTGCGGATGGCTCGTGAGGTTTGGGAATGCTCTCTATAAAAGAAAAGAGGTTCGGGAATTTCATAAAATTCTCCCCGCAGCGCCAACTCAGCCGCCAAGGGTAAATCTGCCCATATATAATCTCCAATTAGCTGAGTTTTTCTAAGTTCATCACTTCTCATTAACCCAAATACCATGTGTCCTGGCATATACTTACGTTCTTGCCAAAGGTCATGATATTGTTTAAATCGCTCCGTTGGTTTTGGCGATCGCAAATTGAGAATATCAGCATGAGATTTCAGCGGATTTCCTTGTTCATCAATCCAGTATTCTTGAGGGTAACACAAAACAGTAGACGGGTGAGTATCCAAGGCTTCTACACAGCGTTCTAAAAACTCGGGAGCATATAAATCATCGTGTGCTGCCCACTTAAAATATTCAGCGGTAGACAATTCAAAAGTTCGATTATAATTTTTAGCAGCACCCAAATTTTCAGGATGGCGATAATAACGGATACGCTTATCCCTAGCGGCATAATCTCGGCAAATTTCCTCGGTCCGGTCTGTGGAAGCATTATCACAAATAATCAGTTCAAAATCATCAAAAGTCTGAGACAATAGACAATCTAAAGTTTCCTGTATAAAATTTTCCCCATTGTAGACAGGTAGACCAATGCTAACGCGGGGATGAGGAGGATAAGTTTGTGCCATGTTTTACCTGTAGCCTCTTATGTGAACAACCGTCAATAAACCAGGAATGCTGTAATTAGGGATTACACATAGACAAACGAGGAACTATTCAAACTGATATTGTTGACTCCTTGCACAATACCAATAAGTTCATCAGTAACATCACCTTTATAGAAGATAGCCAACCCAGTAGGTAAACCTTGGGGACTATCTGCCAGGCGATAATCTTCTGAGCTACCGTGAAGCTGAATCACATCATTGTTAAAATCAGTAATCAGAGCATAATCTTGCCAACCGGGTTGGTCATCAATGCCATCATCATAGTAAACAGAATTACTATCACCTAAGACAAAGGTATCAAAACCGCCATTTCCTGTCAATATATCTATTTGTCCGCGTCCCGGAGTGGCGGAATTGGGGTCTGTTCCATTCAGCCAATCATCGCCTTGAGTACCAACTATGGTATTAATGGGAACGCGATTTAAAGAGGTAGAACTGTAGTAGCCAGGAAGTCCCACAGTTCGTCTGGTTTCCAGGTTCTGAATTTCCTCTACTCCGACAGCGGGTAAAGGCTCACCCTTGAAAGTTCGGAAACTGGCTGCGACATAGCTTAGAGAGGATTCATTATTAATAAAAACGGGGATATCTCCAAATTCTCCATGGAGGATATAAGCGCCCAAAACTTCAGTTTTTCCACCATTAACAGTCTCAACTAATGTCCCCTCATCCTCAGTTTTGTAGCCAAGAATCCACAAATTACCGCCATCATTCTTAATGCGGGGAGTGTGAATATTCTCTGGGTTAATCTGACGTGCCCAAACATTTTGATTAGTGAAAGACCAAGGACCGCCACTGATATCTTCAATATATAAATCCCCAGTTCCTTGACTGGTATTAAAATACTGATTAATAATCATATTGGACATAACCATAGTCCGATCGCTGTCTTGAATAAAGGTAATATTTGGGGCTTCCAAACGCTCCACAGAGACGACATCGGCACTGCCATCAGCGACGGTAATTGTGCCACTACCTAGAATAGTAGCTTCCGTGCCAATAAAGCGCTGTAGATTATTTCTTAACTGAAGATTACCGCCAATATTCCATACCCCATTAGGTAGGTAAACGGTACTAGCACCAGAATCGATCGCCGCCTGAATTGCCAGGGTATCATCAATGCCATCATTAGGTAAACCACCAAAAGCCAAAGGACTGACCCAATCAGATAAATCATCCCAAGGGACTACGGGAGTCGGCAAAACTTCCAGTTCAAAAGCCTGATTGGGAGCATCAAATAGGGTATTAAAGCCACCATGCGCCATCCACTCAGCCACATAACCATCAGGTTGAGACAAGTTACCTCGTCCATTATCATCCTGTCGAATAGCGAGTTGATAACCAGAGGTATTCAGATTATTAACATACATCCCTTTTTGATTATAAATAGCTGGTTGAGTGGCGGCTGCACCGACCCCGGTTAAGTTAGCATCCATAATCGTAAAATCACTGGAACCATCAGGCATATTCCAAATGACGGGAACGGCATTAGTGCTTTCTAAGTCTCGCACAAACAGAGTTTGATTAAAATTCTGCCAACCATAAACATTTTGATTAACAAGTTTAACGCCTTCGAGTGTTTGAGTAGCGGTAGGATTCCAAGTCCGAATACCGACATCAAATCCGACGACTTCGACATCCTTAACCAGTAGAGGTCCATTTTCATCGGTAGCGAGATCAAGACCGATCGCACCTTGTCCATCACGGGAAACTATGCGAACATTATTGATAGTTCCCTGGTTGTTGGCGATAAAACTAATAGCGATCGCATCTGGGTTTCCCTCGCCCACATCAACAGTCAAATCCCTGATACTATTACGGAACCGTTGAGCGGGTGGATTTCCGGTATCAATAACGGCAGTATCAAAACCCAAATTATCTTGGAGTCTAATAATAGTGCGATCGCGGCTTTCACCCTGAAGAATATTGCGCTTTTGACTACCAGGGTATGTAATCTGACCACTAACATCATAAACCCCATTAGGGAAGTAAATAATCCGATTTTGACCCGCATTCTCATTAATAGCCTGCTGAATAGCGGCAGTATCATCTATACCATCATTAGGAATCGCTCCATAATCCCTAACATCAACCACACCCGCATCAGCCGGGAACACAATATTTTGAGTTGTATTAGTGCCAAAATCAATAGTAAAACTACCCAAGGTGGCAGTTGGGACAAAATTACCCACCACATCACTAACGGCATTGGGTTCCATTATGACCGTATAAGTTCCGCCGTCGGAGACATCCCAAACGCCGCCAGAAGGTGCAATTTGATAGGTAGCATTCCGCGTGTTTCCATTGTCCTCACCGTAGACACGCACCAAACTAGCCAGTTGCTGAACCCCTAATGGTCCTATAACCCGAATATCGGCATCATCCAAAGTAGATTCTTGAATTTCCCAGTCATCAGAGTAGCTAACCGTGAAAGCATATCCGGTATCACTACCCAAGATAGGAGTCAAATCAGGAGCCAGTAAAGCCGCCGTTGGAGGTAACAGGTCGGGGGTATCTTCTGGAATAATGGGGGCGGCTGTATTGAAAAAGTAATCCACCTGGGAGGTA
>NZ_JARPLC010000020.1:43894-53175 GCF_032350395.1 Limnospira sp. PMC 289.06 | reverse complement strand
TGAGAATTGACCGTTGAACCCGCCCCTACCTAGTTAATGGCAATAGTAGCCATTTTGATCCGGTCTTTGCTGTTGCTGACCAATGCGAGTCGCACCTATCAGCGTCGAAATGATGATACATCGCTTTTGACCCGGAACTTCAGGATGATGGAGAGCAATGCGTCCCTTCGCCGCCAGAGAAGTTTGGGCGCAGAAATTAGACGGGTTATAGACCGGACAGCCTTGGTGGTTGAATAAAACTCGGTACACCGTCCCCGCGTTTCGGACTTGGTTGGTGTCAGGGTCTACTTTTCGCAGCGTCGTCTCATATTTACCCCTGCTGTTTTTTTCCCGGTTGTGAATTTCTATCCCCGGTTCTAGGTTAGTCCATGAACCTTCTGGGAGTTGACCAGGGGGAGTCTTCGCGGGATGGACTGCTACCTGTACCTGTCCCCCATATTCCCTAATGCTCGCCTGCCATGATGTACTAGACAGTATAGCCTCACTTTTGGTTGAGTGGATAGCCCAGTTGAGTCGCCGGATAGAAGTTTGCAGTTTCTGGTTATTCACGAAACCTAACCACGTCGGAACCGCTATCCCACCTATTATCGATATAATCACCATCACCACCAATACTTCTAGTAAAGAAAACCCAGATTCTGTATGGGGTTTTGGCGATTTTGCACCCTGAAAGTCACTGCTCACGGGTTTTTCAGGCACTAAATTAACAGCCTGTTTCTGAACCAGAAGCAAGTGCTTAATTAATTTATTTTCCATTATTTAACCTGGGTCAAAAGGATACATTTTGTGTATTTAATACACAAATAACCTCACTCGCAACAGGCCTATTTACGGGTGATATCTTTTGTGGTGTATTCTAAACTATCTTGGCGGGAATCGGGGGTAAAGTTTTGTTAAAATATTCAGCCGATAATTAACTTTTTGTGTTACAATAGGTTAGTTACAATTACTCATCAAAGCAAGCCTCTCCTTCCCGTTTCTGGGTAGAGACTAGGATAGTTCTGACAAGCACGCAATGTATCACGGTCTCATCAGCCGAAGATACAACTACCCGAAAAGGTTTATCTTCTGTTATATTATTGTCTCGATCTTGCTCTGGTACTATAACTCCTTGATGGTCAAATTCTAGGTGTTCTCGGCTATTGCTTGTTGGTGGAATAACTTGCAGTGTGATTTGTCCCTCGTTAATCTCGCCATTGACATCGAGAGTTTGCCAACCTGCGTTATCGTCGTCCGGTCGTCCACCAGAGGTTAAATAAATTCGATATGCGGGTATACCTTGATGCTCACCAAATTCGAGGGATCTACCTAAACTGGTTAATTGGGCTTGGCTTTGAGCCTCTTGTATGGCGTTATAAACCCGGTCATTAACGGTGCGAACCTTTTGTCTGTTGGCAAACATCAGCCATGTCGGAGCTGCGATCGCACTGAGAATGCCAACCATTAATGCTACCACCAACATCTCAATTATCGTGAAGCCTGACTGGTTGTTTTTGCGCCTATAATCGACCGCTTTTCGGTTAATTAAAATACTCATTTTATGGGTTCCTTTTATTATAAATTGAGGGACTTTATGGGTTAATTTAAAGTGCCGAAGCCTTTAACCAAAAAGCTGGTCTCAGGAAAAAGCGATCGCCGATTCCGGTCGAATGTTGTAGCATTCGGATCAATGCGAAATGCCGCATTCATTCTCAGGTTAACTAAAGCTGCTGTCCTACCGGAGTCCACACATACAAAAAAGCCACTACCCTTATCTCCAGATAGTAAATCAGCTTCAGGTGGATCATCTGTTGCAGTTAAGCCAAGAGCTGTTTTACAGTGATCCTCGGCTAGACCTGCGACGGCGTTTGGATATATGTAATCAATCAGAACTTCTCGTGATGCTCTTTTAATTTCATGGTCGGGATCTCGTTTCCATCTATTCATTATTTGCTGAAGCGTACCTTCTCCAAATGTAGGTAATTGAAAACCTTGATCTTTTATATCGGCCACGCATTCACCACCGTCCTTAGGACAATCTTTGATTTGTAAGCGAGAAATACGCCCCTGACCAGACCAAGTATCAGAAGCATCTGTTTGTAAATAGTAAGCAACTAAAGAGTAAACTTGGGCATCATTGCAACGGTTATCCTGGCAGGGGGGAACAACATTGGGGATAAACTCCTGTTTCCAGAACACCAATACCACATCATCAGAATCAGGAAGTTGGTTCCTCACCCCATTAGCGTCTGTATCTGCAGGGTCCCCATCAAGCCCTTTACCGTCGTAGATATAGATAGCTTGGGAGAGGTCGCGGCGAATGAAATCTGCAGCCGCCTGTAACTCCTGTTCGGATCTGGCTTTGATTTCTTCCCGGGTATCGGTTCGTAAAACATCCACCACAAAAAACAGAATGGGCGTGATGATCATACTAGCCACAACAGCCGAAATCAATAACTCAACCATTGTGAAGCCTAAGTCATTCCCCTGGGTGGTTTTTGACTTACCTTTCAATACACCAATTAACCAAAACCGAACTAGGGACAGCATAACTACCTCTCTACCTGGATAAAGTGACTTTTGCACTCCATGGGAACCATCACCAAACCTATTAATCCCCTTCATCGTGAGATGCATCCTTCCCCTTCCAAACGATCACGCCAATTCTGAAAGACAAAATTAGCACCACGAGGGTTATCTGGATCGTTAAACGGTGCAATCTCCGTTCGCACCTCCACTAGGGGGTCTCTGGGGCTGCCTAAACCGACTCTGGAACTCGCCACATGACCAGACCCCCTCGGTGGTTCCGATTGAGCAAATGCGTCAGCACGATACACCCTGACAATCAACTGATAACCTTCCTCTAGGTTGTTGCTACACTCATTTATGCCAATTCCCTGAACCATCATATCCGTGGGGCTATCGGTTTCACATCCCCCAGTTCCGTCATTATCCACACAGAACAAGTCGTCTCGACTGGTTGGTCCAGCGTTGGGTTCACTGGGATTTAACAGCACCAAGTTCTGATGTTCATTGGTTGGGTCAGCACGGACAGCACTGATATAACTGTTAGCGGCTCTGCTGGCTAGTTCTATGCGTCTAGCCTGTACCCGGGTGGCGAAGGCAAAACCCAACACCGGAGAAATCCCCACCATCAGGATACTGACCACCACCATAGCCATGATGGACTCGAGCAGGGTGTAGCCAGATTCACTGGACTGGGAGAACTTTGGGGATAGTTTGGGGTTGAACATGGTTTGGCTTAGAATGCAACATGATTAAATAGGATGGTCAGTTATGGGTTACTAGGTTCGACTATGAACGACGGAAGAACTTATCAGGGTCTAAAGGACATTCGTCAGGGCGCAACTCATCAGGGAGAAAGTGGTTGCCGTCATTCACTTTTGTGCCACACAGCAGCGTATGAATCCAGTGGTCATCCCGACTCACTTCTCGGAAGTATTTATCTGTGGGCTCGCTGCTGGGAGTCACTAGGCGAGTCGCGAACAGGTCACGAAGTAGGCGAGGCCTCTTTTGGGCATGCAGCCCTCGGAAATCTACCAGACCCACATCATAACCATAGTTCCGGTTAGGGGCTCGGTAGAAGGTAGTTTGACCATCGTCATTACTGTTCATGTAGGGACGATCGCGGGTTTTTCGGGGTTGTCCGAACTTGGTTAAGTCGGAATCATCCTGATCCAAAACTGACATCATTGGTGCAGTGGCGTATTCGCTATGTTTAAACTGGACAAAAGAGCCACTGATATTGACCGTTCTGCCATGCCACATTTCCAGGAAACGAGGGAAGTTATGCAAACCGCCATTGAGTTCAGTCTGATTACCATTGGTTTTCCTGATTGGAGAATCACCACTGGCAATAATCAGGTTAAAAGTAGTATTTGAGCCAGGCCTTTGTAGCCATCCTTCGTTGTTGGCGGAATCTACTGTATTCAGTTGCACCACAGGTTCCCACATGGGCTGTGCATAAAGTACATCATCATCATCATCAGGTGGCTCAGGTTCCCAATGAACCTTCGGCACATCACCGTCCATTTGAAAGTGCAGTGCATTGGCTCTTTTTGTGGTCACCTTGGGAAAAGGTTCCCAAGTTCCACTTGTACACTCTGTGTCATATTCATCTTCTTCGTTCAAGGATATTTCGCTGCTGTCATTATCCACACAAATTTCAGCATCCTGTAAGGGTGAATAGTTGTATTTGCCATTAACAACACCCAAGGGGATAGTATGATCATTTCTATCTAGCACAAGTTTGTGTGTCTTATCACGAAGAAAAGCAATACGACGGGGATAGATGCGTTCCCACGATGGCAGTATTCTTTGTACAGTTGTTCCTACAGTGGGGTTGTCGTCGCTATTACTGTATGTAAAGGTATCACCAATTCTGTCTGAGGCAAATTTAGCAGGATCGTCGTCGTGTTTACTGACTACCCAATCATCTGGTTCACACATGGAAACTAGAGGTTTGCGACAAATCTCCATCACATATTCAATGCCCTGAGTTCCTCTGCGAGTTTGAACAGGAGTGACAAAGTTGGTTAGATAGGAACTTCTTTCTTGGAAAGCACCATCCATCCAGATTCCTACCCTGTTGTTTGTAGTGTTCCAAAAGTTGGCACTGGTGACAAAGTTGTTGTCATAGAAGCCATTAAGCCTACGCACTGCCGCCAGGGTCAGGTCATTTGGTCCTAGGTTCTCATCCCCCTGATCACCATCTCCATTTAAATCAAAACTGAAGTCAGGCTCATCAAATTTGGGATCACTTCCAAGGCCGAAATCATAGCCATCCTCTAATCTGACTGGATCTAAGCCTCTGCGATTTATATAATCGAGGCTAAGAACCATGTTATTGCGGAGGTTGTAGTCGCCTTCGTTACGAAATCCCTCCCTAAAGTCACCAGACAGTAGAGTTACCGCATCAGACAGAACCGTGGCGGGCCGCCAGAGGTCTTTTGAGACGTCAGCAAAGCGTTCATCTCTAGTGTAGAAGTTACTCCGATTAGGTTCTAAAGTTTTGGTAAACTCCTCCAAGGCATTGCCGCCGGGGGTTTGGTGCAGGTTAAAGCTATTTCCCGTTGCTTTCACATACACAGGCAAATTACTAACCAGGATTAACCCTCTTTCTCGTGGGCTTCCTTGTGGGCGGTTTAACTGTCTACCATTAACCAACATGATGCCGTTGGGGCGGCGGGTTTCGTCTACAACAAAGTCCACCGGATTGGTTCTGGAGTCCCCAGTGCTATTATCTATCAGGGCATCATCACGGGTGGCGTAGACAATGCCACTGTAGGGCAATAAAAACTCATCCGTACCGATCGCTTTTTTGCGTAACTTGTCTAAGTCAATCACGGTGGTGCGAATTTCCAGAGGTTGGCGGTCTTCTATGGCGCGATCATAAGTGCCTTTACCATCAGCAAAGAAACCGTCATCATCCTCCAGGGCTTTCACCTGGCGACCATCCAGTAAAGTTCTTTCATAAATCGTACCATGGTCAATAGTACCTTGTGTGGGAGTCCCTGCCTCATCCGTCAGAATTTTAATCGCACACACAGCCGCATCAATAGCTGACTGATCCGCTAGAGTGCGGTTTCCAGGAGATTTCCGTATGGCTACACGCAGGGGTTCGTTCACCCAACGCCCATCAGGGAATTTTAGACTAGCTTGATATTCCAGTTTCTGTTCCAGAGTAGCCGCGTCCGGGCTATCCTCAGATACTACACCATAGGGATTACGAGGGTTTGTGCTGGGGGTTAATTGACCGATACTCTCAATTTGCGGGGCATACACTATGCCATTGTGAGATTTACCTTCGGCACTACTATCCCAAGGCAAGTCATCTTTATTTTTACCAGTGTTGTCGGTAGAGCTTCTGTAGAAAGTGGGGTCGTAGTAACTGCTGATACAGGCTATGGGATTTTGGCGATCGCCCGGCTCCTCCCAGGGAGTGGTTGTATAGTGATACACCACAGTAGCCCGCATTTTCAGGTGTCCCCTTTGATAACCTTGATCAGGGATATCAAAAGGGTCATCCCATCCCATCGGCATGGTATCTGGCCACACCACATTCCTACCACCCCTGGGCGGAGGCAAAAACGATCCCTCGTCCCAGTAAATCCCTGCCCCAGTAACTACCCGCAGTCCTCCCGCCAGTTCTTTATATTCCTCCCCCGGCTCGAACTCATGTGGTTCTTTGAATTTCTCCGCTGCTGCTCTTTCCCAAAAACCGTTGCGACCTGTATCCCCCAGATCTGGCATATCAAACATTTGAGTCCTGCGGAAGCGAACTGATTCACCAGAAGGAGCCTTATCCCACTCCTTACCCTCGATAAATTGTGCTTCCGCCGCTCCGTTAAACTTATCGTCACCGGTTCTGTTACCGTCATACCATTTAGCCGGTAAACCATTGCCCACCAAAATGCGATCGCCAATCTTCTTCTCTTCTGAATCTTGTCGGACTATATCTGGGTGAGTAGCAGGTAAATTTAATTTGTTGCCATTAGTGTTCAGAGCTAACTCGTTAAGAGGGACGGTGGTGGATTGAGTAGCATCCCCGTCTCTAATATTGTAGGGATAAATCCATCTATCTACCGGTCGCAGGTCATTGTCATTTCCCGAACCTTCAGTCCGCTTATCATAAGTTTGATTGCATCCTTGGGAGTGTTCCGGGTCGGGGGCGGTGTAATCCTCTTCTTCGATATTAGGAACCCGACGAGTTCTAGCCAGGAAGTAGTGTTCTAGGGCTTTCTCCCTATCTGTTCCCCCCTTCACGGCTTCCTTAACTTCATCAGGGTCAGTATCAGCGGATTTACAGTTCTGCTCGAACACTAAGCCACTGATTCTCTCCATATACTCCAATTGGTTAGTAGCCATCTGATTCGGAAAAGCATTCACCGGCTTATTAGTTCTTGTAAAAGGCTCAACCTTAGGTACACCACGTTTGAATAAGTGTACCTTGGCTGTACCTCCAGAATCCTGGTTTAATGACCCTTGTCCGAAGCCAACATTTCCCCCCACTAAAATCTTGCTATTTTCCATTTCATAAGAGCAAGAGTTGGGGCTGCTGACTTGATAATATTCAATTGTTGCCTCGTTTGTGTTAACATGCAACAGATTGCCATTAACCATAATCCGGCCATTCAAGTTGAGTTGTTGACCAGGGGTAATGTCTAAGTCTCCGTCGTAGACCACAGCATTAACAGTGATAGGAACGGCTCGTCTATCTTCCTGCATTTCCACAGCAGCAAAACCCCTACCACTGACGGGTATACTAGCAGAGTAGATAAAAAACGGTTTTTCCAGCAGACCCCCAGATGCGGAATACCAACCACCTGTACCAGCCAAAGTTGAACCTGCACTACTACCACCCGGACAGTCGGGATTTTGGCTGGAGGCTGAACCTAGCTTAGGCAGAGGCAATCCCCTGGCTTCTAGGGGGACTCTGGGAGTTTCATCGTCTGTGGGGCTCCTCAGAAAAATTCCATAAATATTGTATCTGTCTGGTTCGCCGTCACCATTCAAATCTTCTGTGAATCCCCAGGCAGTATCTATCCTTTCCCGAGGTGGTCTAGGGCCATCCTGATCATCTATATCCACCACATCATCTATAGTGCCATTGCCATTTACATCAAACTCTAGGGTCAGTCGTTCTTCACCGCGAAAAGTATAATTATCTCTCCCTGATTCTGGTGGCTTTAACTCTGAAATTAAACTATCTTCTGGAGGGGCTCCTGATGGCATTCTTTCAAACGCCCGATCTAATTTGGCTGTGGCGCGTTCTAACCCCGGTGTCGCCGCTAACAGAACTTCCTGGTTAACCCGCACATTTTGGGCAAACCTCGCCCGGTCTAAGGCTCGGAATGCGATCGCCACCGTTAACAGCACCACCACTAACATCACCATGGTTACTGTCGGCAACACAAACCCCGCCACTTTTTGGCGATCGCCCCTATTCATATTAACCCAGTTTCCCAGGAGCGATCGCTTCAAGCCCCGGATCGCCCGGTTTCCCAACTTCCGGATTTCTGCCAACCATAATCGAATAGGTGACTTAGGTTTTCTGTTATTATGCTCATTGTGCATAAGACGACTTCCTGACCTTAGAGTTTAACTGAATACACGCGCTGACAAATAATAAGCTGACATAAATATAAATACACTCATAGCTGCGGTATTATTACCCACAACTAGACCACTAAATACCCTCGCTACCCCGGTAATGGGGGAACTAGGGTAACTCTTTTTCTATTATGGCAAATCGATTGAGTTAATTGTGAATTGGCGATCGCCTTTTTTTGTGCGATCGATCACATTCAACAACTCGGTTCGAGGGTTATAGGCTTAGGGAGGATTACACCTCACCCTATATCCTAGCATTCCCAACTCCACCCCAAAAACGATCACCTTTCACTGAAATTCTCTACCCCCAGATTATGTTAAGTTTTGTAAAAAAAATTAAGTTTTGTTGCGAAAAAATTTTTTTTCTGGGGGGTCTCTTGCTTTGTGCGCCACCCCGTGCTATACTTTTACATAATGGGAATAGTGACAATTTCAGATTTTAGGCACAGATTTTCATTATGTAACTGTCCATATATTATCATAAATGTACAGAGCTTGTCAACCCCGGTATAAATGAGAGTTAAAACGTGGATAAACTCCTAATTGTATCCCAATTGATTGACCGAATGAATGAGTATTTAGGGCGGGTGGTTTCCTGGTTAGCCCTAGTGATGATCGCAGTAGGAACCTGGAATGTAATTGGTAGGTATGTCGGTAGAGCGATCGGTCAAAATTTAAGTTCTAATGCCCTGTTAGAAACCCAGTGGTATATTTTTGATATCATCTTTTTAGTAGGTGCTGCTTATACCCTAAAACACCATAGCCATGTGCGGGTTGATGTCATTCAAAGTCGGTTAAATGTTAAGCAAAAAGCCCTAGTTGAGTTATTGGGAACCGCCTTATTTTTAATTCCCTTTTCCATGATGATTATTTTCTACTCCTGGGGGGCTGTCTCCAACTCCTGGGTAATTCGGGAAGTCTCCCCAGACCCCGGCGGCTTACCGCGCTACCCAATTAAAGCCTTAATTATAGTGAGTTTTGTCTTATTAATTATTCAGGGTATCTCAGAAATCATCAAAAACTTGGCAATTTTCCGAGACAATTAACAATTAACAATTAGGTTCCGCCGTCAATTATCCATCCCCACCAGGATATTAATAAACCCGCCCCACCGCCGATAATTATTTAATTGTGGGGGCGGGTTCCGCCGTCAATTATCCATCCCCACC
>NZ_JARPLC010000020.1:29747-43885 GCF_032350395.1 Limnospira sp. PMC 289.06 | reverse complement strand
ATATTAATAAACCCGCCCCACCGCCGATAATTATTTAATTGTGGGGGCGGGTTCCACCGTCAATTATCCATCCCCACCAGGATATTAATAAACCCACCCCACCACCGATAATTATTTAATTGTGGGGGCGGGTTCCGCCGTCAATTATCCATCCCCACCAGGATATTAATAAACCCGCCCCACCGCCGATAATTATTAATTATTAGGGGAGAAACCGGGCTAGAATTGGTAATTGATAATATTGGCATGGGGAAATATGAGCGATCGCACTATCACCCTAAAAGTTAACGGAGAAGCGCAAACTTGCGCCCCAGACACCAGCTTACCTAAATTTTTAGCAGATTTGGGGTTAAATCCCCGTTTGGTAGCCGTCGAGTATAATGGCGAAATTCTCCACCGACAATTTTGGGAAACCACCACCATGGGAACAGGTGATATCCTAGAAATTGTCACCATTGTTGGTGGTGGCTAAACCGGGAGATCCTCACGGGGATTAAAAGTTTCCATTTCCCGGAGTTTCTCGTATAATTCCCTCTCCTCGGAGGTGATCTGTTTAGGTGCGACAATTTGAATTTCCACCAACTGATCACCCCGATCGCCATTTTCGTTAGGATAGCCTTTATTAGCCAGTCTCAGACATTGACCCGAAACCACCCCCGCTGGGAGTTTAATTTTCACCCAACCATCAAGAGTCGGAACTTCTATTTCTCCCCCTAGGGTAGCCTCGCTGGGAGTTACCGGAACCTCACAAATAATATTAGACTCTTCCAGCCTAAAAAACTCGTGAGGTTTTACGGTAATTTTCAGGAATAAATCCCCCCCTTGAATGCCCAAATTTTTCAGGCGAATACGTTGACCAGTAAACATTCCCGGCGGCATATTCACCTCAAGCGATCGCCCATCTTCCAGGCGGATCCTTTCGGGTCCTCCAGTGTAAGCCTTTTCCAGAGGTAAAGTCAACCTCGCCTCAATATTGCGTCGATTTTCCCGAACCGGAACCCGGTGGATTACCCTACTATTAGGGGATGTATAAGGGTCAGAAGAAGTCACACGGGGTGTATCATTAGTGACAGTCCGCACTTCCCGCCGCCGTCCAATCAGTTGATCAATAAAACTATTAAAATCCGCATATTGCTCAAAATCCACCTCAGAAGTTTGAGTTTGGGTGCGACCACGAGCCACCCGACCTCCCCAGGTTTTAAAGCCACTCACCGGGGATTTTTTCGGACTTGCAAACCCCTTTTGTTTCCAAAACTTGCTGTACTCATCATACTGCGATCGCTTTTCGATATCCGAGAGAATATGATAAGCCTCACCAATATCCTTAAACTTCTCTTCTGCTTCCTTATCCCCCGGATTCAAGTCAGGATGATATTGTCTAGCCAAACGGCGATAGACCTTTTTAATCTCATCAATAGAAGCATCTCTCGAAACCCCTAAAATCTGATAATAATTCCGAAAATTTTGCATAATTGAATCACAATATAAACTGAGCAGTAACAGCATCTCAGAAAAGGGAGCAGCGAACCACCAAAACCGGGGGAAGCCTGGTGAGAGAACCCCACGCCACAGCCTCCCCTATTACCGTAAACAGCCCACCATTAGAGCCAATCGTCATCATCATCATCCCAATCATTACTTTGGGGATAATATTTTTGACCAGGGCGACCAGTTCCCGTTCCCATGTTATCGTAACGGGAATAGCCAGTAGCCGGAGGCATATTATAGGGGTCACGGATACGGCGATCGCCACCTCCAAAAGTCCGACGAATCGATCCAAACAGATCATCATCATCATCATCAACCGCAAAAACAGACACCTCGCGAGTCAAATCATATAGCGCATCTTGCAGATCCGCCCCAATTTGATCAATACCGCGATCGTCATTTCTTTCCAGACTATCGCGCAGCGCCCTAATTAAAGTCTCAATACGGCCCCGTTGACGTTGAGCAAACTGCATCCCATAATCTAGGGCTACCTCCCTTAACTGTCTTTCCGCCTGATAAGTCAAAGCCTGGGCGCGATTGCGTTTTTCTACCCTTTCCCGTAGCAGCCGGTCCTGGTCTGCAAACTCTTCGGCTTCCCGAATCATCTGATTAACTTCCTCCTGAGACAGAGTAGAAGCACCCTGAATAGTAATGCTTTGTTCGCGACCAGTGGTTTTATCCAAAGCCGTCACCAGGAGGATACCATTAGCATCAACATCAAAAGCCACCTGTACTTGAGGCACACCCCTAGGCGCTGGTGGAATACCCGTCAGCTTAAACCGTCCCAGAGACTTATTATCCTTAGCTAACTCCCTTTCTCCCTGGAGGATATGAATTTCCACCAAGGTTTGATTATTCTCCGAAGTCGAGAAAATATCCGATCGCCTCACCGGGATAGTAGTATTGCGGGGTATGAGTTTTTTCATCACCCCCCCAATAGTTTCCAATCCCACCGATAGGGGGGTAACATCCAATAGCAGGATATCCCGCACTTCACCCCCCAAAATGCCCGCCTGAATAGCAGCCCCCACAGCCACCACCTCATCAGGATTAACCCCCTGATTAGGCTCAAGGTCAATTAGGCTACGCACCAACTGCTTAACAATGGGCATCCGGCTTGCACCCCCTACCAATACCACCTCATCGATCTGGCTAGGTGAAATTTGGGCATCAACCAAAGCCTGTTTAACCGGACGGCGCAACCGTTGAATCAGATCAGCACATAATCCCTCAAACTCTCCCCGAGAGAGTCTAGTTTCCAGGTGTTTCGGTCCGTCAGCATCCGCCGCAATAAAGGGTAAATTAATATCCGTTACCCCCACCCCAGATAGTTCAATTTTAGCCTTTTCCGCTGCTTCTGTCAGGCGCTGAAGGGCTTGGCGATCGCGTCGGAGATCCATTCCCTGTTCTTCCAGAAACTTCTCAGCTAACCAATCGACAATTTTCTGGTCAAAATCATTCCCCCCCAGTTGGGTATCCCCGCTAGTGGACTTAACCTCAAATACCCCATCTCCCACTTCTAACACCGACACATCAAAAGTTCCCCCCCCTAGGTCAAATACCAGAATAGTCCCAAAATCCTGCTTTTGTAGTCCATAGGCTAGGGAAGCCGCCGTCGGCTCATTGAGAATCCGTTTTACCTCTAATCCGGCAATTTTCCCAGCGTCTCGGGTCGCCTGTCTCTGAGAATCATTAAAATAGGCCGGCACAGTAATTACCGCCCCAGTCACCTCCTCCCCCAGATATCTAGTCGCCTCCTCGGCTAATTTCCGCAATACCATAGACGAAATCTCTTCCGGTGCGAAATCTCGCTTCAGTCGAGGACATTTGAGGCGGATATTACCATTGTCGTCTCGACGCATAGTATACGGGACCCGTTTTGAGGCCGGGGTTAGGTCCGCATATCTCGACCCAATTAATCGCTTCACATTATAAAACGTATTCTGAGGATTTAAAACAGCCTGCCGCCTAGCCATTTGTCCGACAATCCTTTCTCCCTCTTTGGTAAAGCCAACGACAGAGGGTGTTGTCCGCATCCCCTCAGAATTGGCAATCACGACGGGTTTACCGCCCTCCATGACCGCTACAACAGAGTTGGTTGTTCCCAGGTCAATGCCGACTACTCTACCCATTCGTTGGTGTTCTCCTTGTCTTGTTGGTGTGGCTAGTAGATCTTTTCTAATTTTATCGCTTCCCATCGTTGTCGCCCTAAATGGGGGGAGATTCTAATTTTATCGAGAGAATGTTACGAGATGTAACCTATAATGAGAACGAAATATAAGCAAGTTATTGAAAGGGTTGTCAATGCGAGTTGCGATCGCTGGGGCGGGTTTGGCTGGCCTGAGTTGTGCCAAATACCTAACCGATATGGGTTATACCCCCATTGTCTTGGAAAGACGAGATGTTCTCGGTGGCAAAGTGGCCGCTTGGAAAGATGAGGACGGGGATTGGTACGAAACGGGACTGCATATCTTTTTTGGGGCCTATCCTAATATGCTCCAATTGTTCAAGGAGTTGGACATTGAGGATCGGTTGCAGTGGAAAGAACACACCATGATCTTTAACCAACCAGATCAGCCGGGGACTTACTCTCGGTTCGATTTTCCCGATATTCCAGCCCCCGTTAATGGCATAGTCGCTATTCTTCGCAATAATGATATGCTGACCTGGCCTGAAAAAATTAAGTTTGGCTTGGGACTAATTCCCGCCATGATTCAAGGCCAGAATTATGTCGAACAGATGGATAAATATTCCTTCTCGGAATGGCTCAAACAACAAAATGTTCCCCCAAGGGTGGAAACTGAGGTGTTTATTGCTATGTCTAAGGCTCTCAATTTTATTGGGCCAGAAGAAATATCCTCCACTGTCATTCTAACCGCTCTTAACCGCTTCCTCCAAGAGAAAAATGGCTCGAAAATGGCCTTTCTTGATGGATCGCCAACGGAAAGATTGTGTCAGCCTCTGGTAGACTATATTACGGAACGAGGCGGACAGGTGCGATTAAATGCTCCGATTCAGGAGTTTTTGGTCAATGAGTCAGGCCATGTTGAGGGATTCGTGATTCCGGCCCGAAATGGTGCGCCGGAAGAAGTGCTAACCGCTGATGTTTATGTGTCGGCTATGCCTGTTGACCCCCTCAAGCTGATGTTGCCTAAACCTTGGCAGGAGCTTGATTATTTTAAGCAACTTGAGGGTTTGGAAGGGGTTCCCGTGATTAATGTTCATTTGTGGTTCGATCGCAAGTTGACTGATATTGATCACCTACTGTTTTCCCGATCACCTTTGCTTAGTGTCTATGCAGACATGAGCAATACTTGTAAGGAATATGCTAACCCCGATCGCTCAATGTTAGAGTTGGTTTTGGCTCCCGCTGCTGATTGGATTGGTAAGTCAGATGCCGATATTGTAGCTGCAACTATGGCGGAGTTGGAAAAGTTGTTTCCTCAACACTTCCCATCACCGGCTAAGTTGCTCAAGTATCATGTGGTGAAAACGCCGCGATCAGTTTATAAAGCTACCCCTGGCCGTCAGGCTTGTCGCCCAAGTCAAAAAACACCTATCCCTAATTTTTATCTGAGTGGGGATTACACCATGCAACGCTATCTCGCTAGTATGGAAGGTGCTGTGCTTTCTGGTAAGCTGACAGCACAGGCTATTCAACAAGACTTGAGGACTAGCTAAGTCCCCTAATCTCTGAAACGTCTCGAGGGTATTTCCCTGATGATGTTTTGCTAACTGCAAACGCCTATGGCTGATAGCTCAGGCCTGAAAAAAAAACGAATGCTGCAACTCTCTAAATCCCCCTGCATGAGAACTCCGGCAACCCGGTCAGATTCCTATGAACTCTGTCGCCAAATTACCGCACAGTATGCTAAGACGTTCTACTTGGGTACTCAATTGATGCCACTGGCCAAGCGTCAGGCTATTTGGGCTATTTATGTTTGGTGTCGCCGTACCGATGAATTGGTAGATGGTCCCATGGCAAGTTCTACTACTCTGGAAACTCTCGACCACTGGGAAGAACAACTAGAATCGATTTTCGCTGGACATCCTATTGAGCCGGTTGATGTGGCTTTGGTCGATACCCTCGGTCGCTTCCCCCTGGATATTCAACCCTTCCGAGATATGATCGCAGGTCAACGTATGGATCTGTCCCGGAATCGCTACAATACCTTTGATGAGTTGAATTTATATTGCTATCGGGTCGCTGGGACGGTGGGACTGATGTCTTTGGCGGTTATGGGTACTGCTGAACCGGATCTGAGTGTTCCCTGGAATCGTGACCAGTCTATTTATTATCCTAAAGAAGAGGCGATCGCTCTGGGTATTGCTAACCAGCTTACTAATATTCTCCGAGATGTGGGGGAAGATGCTCGGCGAGGTCGGATTTATTTGCCTCTCGATGACCTGGCTCTGTTTAACTATACCGAAGCGGATTTATTGAATGGGAAAGTAGATGAACGCTGGCGTGAGTTGATGCGCTTTCAAATACAGCGGGCTAGAAAATTCTATACCCTCGCTGAGGAAGGCATCGCCGCCCTTCATCCTGACATCCGCTGGCCTGTTTGGACCGCCTTAATGCTCTATCGACAAATTTTAGATGAAATTGAGCGCAACGAATACGATGTCTTTAACCAACGCGCCTATGTCCCTACCTGGAAAAAAATGATGTGTCTTCCTCTGGCTCAGTTAAGGGCTAGGGTTTTGTGACCTTCTTCCCAAATTCTCAATTGATGGATAATGGAGGTAGTTATACAATCGCCAGGATGATGAATTTCCATTATCCATTGTCTACGATTGCATTGATTGAACCTAGAGAAAATAGGGAAATTACCAGGGATGACATTAAGGCAGTCGTCACAATTAATGGTTCATTATTTTGACCGATCGCGATCGCTATTAAAGCCCAAATTGTTACCAATAGATAGGCGGTTTCCTGGTGGCGAACTCTCATAATAATCGCAATAGTGGCCGCTACAATTATCATGATCGCTGTCCAGACTTGGGGAGCCATACCCCAACCATTCCAGTTAATCCAATTTAAGGCGATCGCTACATTCACCACCGTCGCTACACTAATCCAACTTAAATATATACTCAGGGGAATATTAATTAACCAAGATTCCCCCTTGGGAACCCGCCGCCGACCTACATCTAATTTTACATAGGAATATATCAGCGATAATAAAATTACCACCATCGCCAAAATCGACTGGGGAAATAACCTATATAAAAACAAGAATATCCAGATAATTTGAGCTATACTTGCCCACACTAAACCATAACCCATCTCGGCTAAACGTGGGTTATCTCGTTGGCTAGGGAGTAGCTGATAAATAGCCAAGCCGAATAAACCTAAGTAGATTAATCCCCAAATAGAGAAGGCATAGTTAGCCGGAATTATCTTAGTATTAACAAAAAAATTATTGGAAATATCCCCGACAGTTAAACCATTAATCGGGGCAATATTAGTCCATATATTAACCCCAAAAGCCGCGATAATAGACAGTAAAGTTGCCCAGCGCCGCCATATTTCACCCGCAGAAAATGCACCTTTTTTCATGCCATTAACCTAATTAACCCTCAATATTTGCCCTAAAAATAGAGTGAGACGCGACCAGGCGATCGCATCTCCACATTAATTAAAGCCTATCCGGTAAATCAGCCATCTAACTGTTATTGGAAACAGAAGCTGGGCGGCGGCGTTTAATTAGCTTAGGTTTGTTGGAAACGGCATCGTCATCATCTTCGTAATCATCCCTTCCGATACTAGCCGGACGAGTTTGATCATAAGCAAGTTGCAAAGCCGCAGCGGCGATCGCATGGGGATCATACTCCTCGCTTAATTGAGAGACAATAGGCAAGAAAGAAGCCATACGTTCCCCAGCCAAAGCATCCCGCACCCGGTCTTTCAGTCGGTCAATGTAACGCGCCTCAATTTCTGCCCGTTTGGGGATTGACTGAATGCTCAAAGTTTGGCGCAGGTGACGTTCAATATTTCGCAACTTACGGCGATCGATAGGCTGAATAAGAGTAATTGCCTTTCCTTCCCGACCCGCGCGACCTGTACGCCCAATGCGGTGAACATAACTATCAACTTGATCAGGAAGATCATAGTTGATCACATGGGTGAGGTGATCCACATCCAGACCTCGCGCTGCGATATCAGTAGCTACAATCCAGCGCACTTGACGGCGGCGCAGACGCATCAACAGTCGCTCCCGTTGAGACTGATTGAGATTACCATGATACTCGTCAACACTATGACCTGCCGCCTGCAATTGATTAGTTAAATCAGCCGCAGATTGTTTAGTTCGCACAAAAATAATCGCCGATTCTGGATCTTCGAGTTCTAAAATCGGTTCTAGGGCGCGAGCTTTAGACCATCCACGAGGAACCATATAAACAGACTGTTCGATCCGTTTAGGCGTAGCCTTGGGAGTTTCCACCTTCACAGTCACAGGGGACTTCAGGTGTCGTCGCACCAACTTCGAGATGGAAGCGTCCATCGTTGCTGAGAAGAACGCCGTCTGACGATGTTCAGAGTCGGCCGACTCCAAGATTTTTTCCACATCTTGGATAAAGCCCATACTCAGCATTTCGTCTGCTTCATCCAACACTAACCAACGCAGTAAATCAAGTTTCAGTTCACCTCGGTTCAGTAGGTCTAGGATACGCCCTGGGGTTCCCACGACAACCTGAACCCCCCGTCGCAGTCGCTGAATTTGTCGATCAATTGATTGACCACCATAAACTGTCAGCACATACAGGGCATTATCATCACTAAAAGTGCGAATAGCTTCCTTCACCTGCATCGCCAGTTCCCGGGTGGGAGTCAAAACCAACGCTTGAATACCAGCGGCATGAACGTCAATCTGTTCGAGAATGGGCAGCGAAAAGGCAGCAGTCTTACCAGTTCCTGTCTGTGCCATACCCACAACATCCCGACCGGATAGCATTTCGGGTATGGCTTGGATTTGAACTGGGGTGGGTTCTGTGAAACCCAGTGTTTCTAAATGGCGAGCGCGTTGTTCGGAAATACCTAAGCTTTCAAAGGATTGACTCATCAAATCTCCAATATGATTGTTTTTCGCCCGGTTCCTTTGGCTGCCCAACTCCAACACAGATATGTCTTGACTCTAATCACTAAAATGAGTTTTAGTCCGGCGTTAAGCCTTGTTATGGGCATCTAGGAACCATAGCATGTAGGTAAGGTCTCCTAATGTTCCCAAATTTACCCTGGTTAACAACCCAGAGGTTGTCCAGCAAATTTGATTTTTTGAGACCATCTGTTCTATAGCATAGCGCTTAACAAACAGAAACATAACCTTAAATTCCTTAAAATTTATCTCCCCTGGCAATTTACCGAGATTTACCATCGCTGTATCTATTGCTGTATAAGGCTTTTGCCTGATTTGAAGCCCAATAAAATTTTTTCTGGGAAATATCAGAAAAGACCCTCGATACTAAAGACTAGGAACCGAGGACTAGGGACTGAGGACTCCGTAACACATTAGGAATTGGGGGGTTTGCTGACTGGTTGTGATTCATTTTGCGCCTTTGGGTTAGCCCTAACTATCACTTCGATACTGTTGGCGTTGATTGGCCTGACCTTGGTGATAATGTCCAGCTTTGGTTGTTGTTGACCGTTGAGTTGCTTCGATTGAGTCGGGGTGGGGATAACTGGCGATCGCCTCCTTTGTCTACTAGAAGTCCCAGATACACTACTAGACATAGTGCGATCGGTCATTGACGACTTAGGTTTCATACCCGCATTTGGCTCCATACCAACATTATAAGGTTTACCCGCCTGGCGAGCCAGTCGCTTCAGAAACCCCTGCATTTTTTGGGCATCCAAATATTTACCCTTACCCCGAATATTAACAATGTAAGCAAAGCTATTCCCAATAGTCACAGCCCGCACAAGTTTCACCACTTCCAGAGCAAATTTAACTCGCACCTCTTCCAGTTTATTGCTCACCGCTGTTCTTTCAGGATTATGATTGATAATCGCCTTGATCGCCTCCACTACATTACTGATCAATGTCGGCGACAATTTCACTTCTTCCATCACTTCCGGATTATCTATATTTTTCGGCTTTTTCTGGCTCTTCTTCTTCTTCTTCTTCTTGTCTTTCTCCGTAATAATTACAGTCATTTTCAACTTAGTCTTTTTCACCTTAGATTTAATTTTGACCTTTTTCTTCTTGTCTTTCTTCGCCTGAATTATCGGAATTTTCGTCGGACTCATCTCAACCACCGGAATCACTTCTCGACTGTAGGTATCCGATGCAAATAAACGTTGAATATCAGGCTTTTCTCCCGACTGTTGCACCACATGAGTCAGTTCATGGGCTAGGAGTTTTTTGCCCTCATCACTATGGGGAGCATAAGTATCTTGACGGAAGAAAATATTTCTTCCTGTCGTAAAGGCTTTAGCATTCAAAGAACGACTCAGGCGATCGCTTTCAGTATCCCGGTGAATGCGAACTCGCCCAAAATTCAACCCAAAAGCAGCTTCCATCGGTTCCCGAACCCCAGTAGATAGAGATTCTCCTTCGTTTTGCTGTTCTTCTAAAGCCCTTTCCATTCCCTGCGTTATTGTCGGATTTTCAACATTTACAGATGCCTCTTTTTTCTGTACTTTACCATTTTTATTTTTAGGTTTTTTGGCAACACCAACAATCAGGTATTTCCTCCCTTTTTTAGTCTTTTTATTCTTTTTCATTTTCAGGGATTTAAGTTTATATTTCTTCTTAAATTTTTTCAGCACCTTTTTAACCCGACGAGCTTTCGGGTTTTTCTTGATTTGCCTTTTTAATTTTTTCGCCACTTTCTTCAGGACTTGGGAAGGTTTCTTCTTTTTGCCCTTATTTTTTTTCCGTTTCTTCTTATCCTTTTTCTTAGCTTTCGACTTTTTCCGTTTATCCTTATTTTTTTTCCGTTTCTTCTTATCCTTTTTCTTAGCTTTCGACTTTTGGCGTTTATCCTTATTTTTTTTCCGTTTCTTCTTATCCTTTTTCTTGGCTTTGGTTTTACTTTTTTTAGTTTTCCGTTTTTTTGACTTATTTTTATTAGATTTTTTCTGTTTTTTATTCTTTGATTTTTTCTTATTAGATACTTTATCCTCAAAAGCACCCATCATAAAAGATGTCGGATCCAGCAGACTCAAAACCGTGCCGACCGACGAAAAAACACCCCCCACCACCTTATCAACCGGAGATTTTAATTTAGTAATAACTTTCTGAATCTTATTAGGAATACCTCCTAAACCCAAAACACTAGCTAACATCCCCAAAACCAACGGCAGAATGTCCGCCAATGCCTGTTCCACAGCTCGAGAAATTTGGCTCACTATTTTAGATATAATCGCATCCATAACCTCACCTAGTGCTTCTAAGACCTCCCTAATCATGTCCATATTATTGATAAAAAATATCAGCAGATTAACAATAGCTTTAGCAATTTTAATCACTCCAGAAGCAGGGTTAGTCAAACTCAAAACCCATTGAATCCCCGCTATCACAATTTGAGGAATCACCACCTCAAACATGATGCTACTCATGAACAGCTCTTTCATCGTCGATAAACCGGATTTAATGAAGTCCCACAACACCATCACCCCTTTACTAGGGAACTCCACGATCGCCTTAAAAAAGCTCAACGCCAAAGCCGGTAAATCCTCCGGTATCGATTCCAAATACTCTTTTAACGCCCCCGGGCCCTTTTCAATCAGAGTCGTTAAAATATCGCTCGCCCAATCTGGTAACTCCCCAGATGCCAGTTCCAAAATATAATCTTTACTCAAACCCAAAACTTGCAGGATAATATCCAGAATTCCCCGCAAATCAAACTTATCGGGAAACTTGATCGGCATATCCATTCCCAATAGCCAATCAAACAAAGCATTTTTCAGGTGAGGTACAATATTTTTACCAAAGTTTTTAAATCCCTCACCAACCCCACTAAATAGAGCATCCATAATCCCCCTGGGGTCGTCAACAAACGCATCCAAAAAATCCCCCGCTCGATTTCCCACCCCCGGAATCATCTTAATGACTGGCTCCACAAGTCGTAAAACCTGCCGCAGAATCCACGCCGCCAGCTTCGCAAGAAAAGCCAGGGCTCTAGAAATTAAACTTTTATTTTGGTCTTTTAACTCTTGAATACGCTTATCAATTTCCTTAACACTCGCTTCATATTTCTTAGTTAAATCATCAACCAGTTTATTTTGTCGCTCACTAATATTGCTTTCCAAACTATCAAATTGCGCCTGCACATTCCCCGCTGCTTCCGTGCCAACTTCTTTCAAACTGTCCGGCAAATTAGCCACATAATCCTTCACGCGATCGCGTCCTTCTTGCACCGCATTTTTCGCATTCGTCAATTCTTCTTCAACAATATCCGCAATCCTATATATCCCCGCTTTCTGTTCCTCAATAAATACTTCCCGAGCCACCCCATAAATACTATTCACTTCGTCCGGGAGGTCCGTAAAAAGTTTATTGATCGCCCACAGCGGGCTATTAAAAAATCTTTTCAGATAAAAGCGAACTCTCACATAAGCCCAACCCGTTTTAATCTCTATCCAGGGAAACCACAGCGGGTTCCTGTTATAATAATAATCATGTTTCCACTTTTGAAATAATTCGTGTTGTTTTAGTTCAAATGCCAGCCTCGCTTTCTTATTTGTCGCTTCAAATTCAGCATTAACCCTAGCATCCATCCGTTCCAGGATGCCATTAACATTCACTTGAGTTGTGTCGTAAATTGCCTGAATTTCTTGGGTAACTCTCGCCCGTTCACCTTCATCCTTATGTTGCGCTTCCGCTTGCGTATTAGCAACATTAATAAATTCCTGCGATCGCCCCTCAAACATTTGTTCTTGAGAGTCAAGAACCGACCCAGCTTGCACATCAAGAGTTTCTTCCTGAACCCCCTCTTCTTCTTCCCTAAATTTTTTCCCCGTTTCCGCAACATTATCTTCAGCTTTTTCCACCGCACCCGAAACATTTATTCCCGCTTCCGACTCATACAATTCCAACCGATTTTCATCAAGAACTACCTTCCCTTCTTGAGTCGGTTTTTCTGCCGTAAATCCCTCTTCTTTCCGTTGAATCATCCTTTGGGATTGCACCATCCCAGTATTCACCGAAACCCCCTCAGTTTCCCCTTCTATCTCCTCCTCTTCTGGCGATTCAGTTGCCCCCTCTGGCATCTTCATCACCACTTCCGCCATGCGATCCGCTTCCTGTTCGTATTGATCACCCGCTGCGCCAACAATTAACTTTTTCTGTAGCTTCTGGGGAATTAATTCACCTAGCGCCTCCTGCGTTTCCTCTAAAGGCTTTTCAACATCCTCTTCTGACTGAGATTTCGGAACAGTCGCCTCCGCATCTATCGCCTCTGGAATCGGCGCTTCTCCCGTTTCTTCCATCGGATCTGGCGTAGGAATTGAAATCTTAGGCTCCTCCAGTTCCGGTGCCGGCTCCCGTGTCGCCGACTCTTCCAGTTCACCCCCTGAATCGTCCTTACTGTGTTCAACCTCTTCCAGGATATCTTCCGTAGCTTCAGATGCCCCCTTTCCACCTTCCACATCTTTCTGACTGTCCGGCTTATTTTGCTCTAAAATAGCCAGAAGATTACTGATAAATTCCTCCTTATTAAACTCTTGTACTTCTTTATGCGAAGCCTCTTCCGACTGCGACGCTTCGGCTTCTCGCATTTGCTGCTCAGTATCTACCGAGGCATCTTGCGCCTCTCTCGCTTTGTCCTGGGCTGGTTTGTGGCTACTCTGTTCCGCTGCTAGATGTTCCGTTTGTGTCACTGCCGCTTGAAATGCCGGATCAGCATTAGGCGATCGCGGCGCAGGTTTACCACTCAAATCCGGCGCTTCCACAACACCCGGATCCTTTAATCCTTCCTGAGTTCCCACCGACTCTAAAAAGCCATCTTCCGGACTATTTTCTTTCTGTTGTTCTTCCGCCTCTCCCTCCGGTTTCTCTTCCCCTTCTGCCTCCGCTTCAGCAGCTTTAGCATCCCCTTGTGCTTTGATTTTTTTCGCCTCTTCTAAATCTTTCTTTTTAGTCGCTTCTTCTTGGCTTTCTTCTTTAGTTGCTTTTCCCTGTTCTGATTCAGTCGTTTTATCCGACTCTTTTTCTAAATTTTCACCTTTACTTTTCGCTGCTTCTTCATCCTCAGCGTCCAGCAATTCTTTCGTTTTATCTGCTTGTTTGTCTGTGTTTTTCTGGGTCTTCTCAGCTTCCGAAAAATCTCCCCCCTCCTTTTTCTTACTCTCTATTTCTTTTGCCCATTTGTCACTGACACCTTTTTTGTCTTTTTCTAAATTCTCTTTTTCCTCTTTAGCTTTCTCCTCTTTCTCCTCTTTCTCCTCTTTCTCCTCTTTCTCCTCCTCTTTTTCCTCCTTTTTCCCCTCATTTTTTCCTTGGGAATTATCTTCTTTCTTCTGTTGAACTATCGTCTCCTCTGTCACCTCATCATCTTGTAGTTGATGATTATTTGTATCAGATGTATTTTTACTCTTTTTATTAATCCTTTTTTTCTTATTTTTAGACTGCTGTTTTTTCTCTTCACTATCTCCCTCTTTCGCATCTTTATTTTCTGCCTCTTTATCCTCCTTTTTGTCTTCT
>NZ_JARPLC010000020.1:0-29738 GCF_032350395.1 Limnospira sp. PMC 289.06 | reverse complement strand
TTCTCTTTCTCTTTCTCTTTCTCTTTCTCTTTCTCTTTCTCTTTCTCTTTCTCTTTCTCTTGTTCGTGTTTTTTCTGTGCTTCCTCTCGTTCTTTCTTGATTTTTTCCTCGAACTTGGATTTTAAACCCATCCCAAAAAAATCCGGTTTCCGCTGAATTTTTTGTGTTTTTTCCCGAATTTCCTCCGTCGATTTAGACTTCACTTTCGGCTTCGTTTGTTGTATAGTATGAGTCAGTTCATGGGCTAATAATTTTTTCCCACTCTCCGAGTCCGGCTGATACTCCCCTGTATTGAAATAAATATCTTGACCGTGAGTAAATGCTTTAGCTTCCAGATTTTGATTCATCTCGGCCGCTTCCCCATCAGTATGAATTCGCACTTCTGAGAAATCCTGACCAAACCGCGATTCCATAAACTCTTGCGTTTCCTCTGGTAGAGGATTGCCGCTTCCTTTTTTGGCTTTTAGCTGTTTTTCAATATCTTGACTCGCTGCAAATGCACCCTGATAACCGCGTTTTTTATCCTGTTTAAATCGACGATTATTTTTAGTCTTTTTAGATTTTAGCGTAATATTAACATTTTGCTCATCCTCACTTTCTTCCGTAGAATGAAGAAGACTATAGGGAATAGCCGCACGCCGACGGGGACGGTGGCTATTGATGCGTTGAATAGTCGGAGAAACTACCGATTTTGTCTCCTCTTCCTCCCGTTGAATTGGTGGGGATGTAGCAGGTAAATTCATCGACATCACCAGATCAGCCATGTGATCTGCTTCTCGTTCGTATTTGTCCCCAGGTGCGCCAACTATCAGTTGAGGTTGAAAAGATAAACCCCCAGAATTCCCAGCAAATGGTTTTAAATTAATACTAACATTCTCTTCATCTGAACGCTGAATTGGAGAACTACCCACAGAGGATATTGTCCCCGATAGCGGTTTTAAATTAATACTAACATTATCTTCATCTGAACGCTGAATTGGAGAACTACCCACAGAGGATATTGTCGCCGATAGCGGTTTTAAATTAATACTAACATTATCTTCATCTGAACGCTGAATTGGAGAACTACCCACAGAGGATATTGTCGCCGATAGCGGTTTTAAATTAATACTAACATTCTCTTCATCCGAACGCTGAACTCTGCCGATCGCCTTCCGTTGCATTCGGTTAATTTTCCGAGGGCGATCGCCTCTATATTTCCGTTGAACTCTCGCCCCTGTTTGCTGAATTGTATGGGTTAATTCATGGGCTAATAACCGCCTTCCTCCTACCGAATTTGGGTTATATTGTCCCGCATTAAAATAGATATCATTTTCGTGAGTAAATGCTTTCGCCCTCAAATTATGACTTAGTTGAACCGCCTCACTATCCGTGTGAAGACGAACCCCACTGAAATCATTTTCAAACCGAGACTCCATAAACTCGCGGGCTGGGTCTGGAAGTGGAATGCCGCGACCTTTACGCCGTATAATGCGATTGGCAATCTGAGAAGAAGCCACAAAAGACCCCCCTCCTGTTGGCTGACGTTGTAGTTGCGTGTCCGGCTGTTTGGGTGGGTTTTCCTCCGGTGGGGGGGCGGACGGCGGCGCAAGTTCGTCCATTTCCCCTATCTCTTCTCCACCCATATCCGTTTCCGCTTCCCTGTCTTCCTCTTCTGGGGGAGTTATCAGCCGTTTGGGTTGCAGTTTGGCTGGCGTGTAGTCCAGGATCGAAACTCGGTCAAATTGGTAGCCCGAAACCCGATAAGATTGGGGTTGAATTTCTGGTGGTGTTGGCGGAGAAAAAAACCCCGATCGCCCTTCGCTCAAGGTTTCAGTTGTCGCGGTTTCAGTTTCCCCGGTACCGGTAAACGATCGCCCACGCGGTAAAGTCTTCTTCGTCTGAACTCTCGAGGTCGTGGGTGATGCTTGTGGCGCTTTGGTTCTAATTTTTGACATTTTTACCCCCTTAACCCTTATTATTCAACCCTTTAGGGGTTTGCCACTGCCAGACAAAATCGGCGATCGCATAACCTTTGGCGCTAATTATTATACAGTTTTCCACAGAGGAGCAGCATAAATGTTAACTAAAATTCACAATGGTTAGGAATCAATCCGTATTTTAACTAGAAAAACAGATCGATTCTATCAGTTGAGTTAGCAAAATGCCGGCGTAACCAGCAGAAATACCAGGGTTATTCTCTAACTCAAGGACCAGTTCACCAAAATCTTCAGTTAGGGTAGTTTCTAATTCTTTGATAGTCATATTATATCCAGCCGATGCGGCAATTTTCAGCAAGTCTTGAATGTTGTCAGCCGCCATAATTTTGTTCTGCAATTCTGGATGATTCGCGATCGCTTCTATAAATGCTCGCATATTTATAATTTGACTCCCCAAGATTTAGTATTGATCCAGCCAGGTTGAACCCCTAAATATGCTTTAAATTCTAAAGGTATTCCCCGGCGATAAGTCAGTTTTAAATAAGCTAATCTCCGAAATAAGACACTTTCCCAATCCTCACCCAGAAGTTGAGAGCGCCGCCGTAAAGTGTCCGGCCACTTTTCCGGGGAATCTCTCTCATGGGTCAAGCCCCCAAAACTCAGGATTGCGTCTCGTTTTTGAGGTAGACAAAATCCGGTTTTAACTAAACCATCAAGAAAGATTTGCCAGGCTTGTCGATTTTCTAAATAGCATTCTACCGCTATTTGCTCACTGAGACTATTCCCATCAATTTCTAACTGTAAATTAGTTTTATTTATCCCCACAGATAGCAGAGCTAAAATTGCTCCGATACTATAGCGATCGCCTAACCATCCCAGTTGTTCAAGATACCCATATATTTGTGTAGGAGAAATATCAGCTATATAAAATCTTAGCGCCTGAGAATTTCGACTCAATAAAACCCCACTTTGAAATAATTTTGCCGTTGGAGGTAAAGCCTGGAAAGTCTGGTGAATAATTTGGCTTTGTCCAGAAGTTAACCGACTGTCTAGCCACCAATTGAGATGATTTTCTAAATCCGCCCCCTGTTCCGAACCCCAAAATACACTGGGAATCGGAATGACTCTATCAGTAGTTAAATCCCCCGTTAAATCCCCCGTTAAATCAAATTCCAACCATAAATCATTCACAGTCCGATAAAAGGATGTCTCAGGGTTAGACCATTCCTGGCAAAATAGGCGAATTTTTCGCCATACTGGATGCTCAATTAACCGAGAAGACAGGACGGGAATTGTCGCAGAACCCGCCAACAAATGATATAATTTCGGAAGCGTTTCCACGGCTTCACCGCCAGCGAGGATGTCGCGACCTCCGTTTTCGGGAACCACCCGCAAAAACAGATCAGCTTGAGGTTGAGGGTCTGCTAGGCGACATTCAAACCCCACCAAAGACGCGATCGCACTAGGGAAATGTCCCCCCACCGCCGCCAAATGGCCCAGGGATTCCGGCGAAATTAAATCCGGCGAAATAGCAGGGGCGATCGCCTCCCAATAATCAGTCAGACTTGCCATAGGAAAATCTTTAAATTACATTAAAAAAACCAGGCTTGGCTTTCCTAAGTTCTATAATCAGCCCCATGATGAAAATTGAAACCCAAAAACCATGAATGGGGCATTGGTGGGCATTCTAGCAAAACTTGGGAGTTTCGGCAGTGTCATCCTAACGGCATTATTGTTGATGTCCGGTAGGGCGATCGCCACCTATACCACTTTAGCCCAAATCCGGCAATTACCAAGGCTTAATCGCCCATCTATCCCCCCAGTCAACCTCCCTCAAGCCAGAAATCCCATTTTTCCGAACCATGGGTCGGATACGCTATCAATGTCAGTCCCAGAGCCCCTGCAATCTTTACCCACCCCACCCTCTCCAGATCCCGGAAATTCCGACTCTCTCGAGGGGTTAGAAGATTTCGACTATTGGGTGAATCTTTGTCGCCTATTAGTCGATCGCCAAGAGTATCAAAAAGCCCTCAGTGCTTGCGATCGCGCCATTATTTTAAAACCCAAAGCCCTGGAAATATGGGTAGAACGAACCCGTATTTTATTGGCTATCCAACAGTATACCCAAGCGATCGCCTCCGCTGACCGAATCCTCGAACGGGAGTCGAAATATTCCCGAGTTCTCGCCTATCGCTGCACCGCATTATCTGCTTTAGGGCGCTACCAAGAGGCCATGAAAGATTGCGACCAAGCCTTAGAAATTGACCGCCGTTGGCATGAAATCACCCCCGCCCTTGTCTGGTTTCAAAAAGGGTTAATTCACCAGCGTCAAGGGCAATATCAAGCCGCTTTAGACACTTATCAGCAAGCCCTACAACTCCAACCCAATAATTCTCAAACCCTGGTGCATCAGTGCTATTGTTTCCATCAATTAGACCAACCCTATAAAGCGATCGCCTCCTGCGAGAGAGCCCTGGAAATTGATAACAACTGGGGGGAAATCAGCCCCGATATCGCCTGGAAATATCAGGGATTTGCCTATCTGAATTTAGCAGATTATGAACAGGCAAAGACATCTTTTCAACGCGCCCTGAGTTTGAACCAAGAAGACCCCACTCTCTGGGCTGCTATGGGGTTTGCTTTAACCTCCCTCAACCGCCTTAGCGAAGCCCTGAACGCCTACGAACAAGCCATCAGACTGCGTTCTGATTATTCCTTCGCACTGGTTAATCAGTGTCAATTATTAAACGATTTAGGAGAATATCAAGCCGCCCAAAAAGCCTGCGGAGCCGCCCTAGAAGGAGATGGTTTTTGGGATCAGTGGGGTCCAGCCACCGCCTGGAGCCAGTTGGGAGTCGCCCTCGCCGCCCAGGGAGAACTCCAAGCCGCAACAGTTGCTAATAACACTGCCATCGAATTGCAACCCGACTATCCCCAAGCCTGGAACAACGCTGCCGTTATCCTCTGGTATCAGGAAGATTATCTAGCCGCCTTGGAGTCCGTCGCCCGCGCTATCGAACTTGATCCAAATTTAGCCCAGGCTTGGCAAAATCGTGGTCGGATTTTGGCTTCCTTGAAACGCTTTGAAGAGGCGATCGCAGCCTATAATATGGCAGTGGAAAAAGGCCGAAACAACCCCGAACTATGGTCTAGTCGCAGCGTCGCCCTCTGGGAAGCCCAACAGTATGCTGAAGCCGTCATTTCAGCCAAAGAAGCCGTAATCCTTAACCCTGACTTTTTCCAGGGATGGTATAACATGGGAACCGCCTTGATTGCCTTGGAAAATTACCAAGATGCCCTTTTTGCCTATCAACAAGCCACTCGCATTCAGCCAGAAAATGCCAACGCTTGGGCACTGCGAGGTTATGCTTTACAACAGTTAGGTGAACTCCAAGCCGCTAAAGATGCGATCGCCACCGCCCTAAATTTGAATCCTAACCAACCCATCGCCCGACAACTTCAGGTCAAACTAGAAACTAATCAACAACAACAACTAGATCCTTGAAAAACCCGGCTTCGGGAGAAACCGGGTTAATCATCCATATCGATTAGCAAGCCAGATATTCCCGCACCTGGGCTTTACGACGACGCAGGTGGTTCAAAGCCTGGTTTTCCAACTGGCGCACCCGTTCACGACTGATATTCATCTGTACTCCCACTTTCGATAAAGACATTTCCTTACCGTCGTTGAGACCGTAGCGCAAAGTCAACACTTCCCGCTGCTGGGGAGTCAGATCCGCCATCATATCCTTGAGATCCTGCCGCAACAGTTGTTGAGTAACATAGCTATCAGCAGAAGCCGATTCATCTTCGAGCAGATCTTGCAGTTCCGTATCTTGGTTATCACCAACTCGCAGGTCAAGGGAAACCGGATGGCGGGAAGCTAACAAATAATCCCGAATCTGAGACGGTTCCAAATCTAATGCTTTCGCAATTTCCGTGGGAGTGGCATTGCGACCATACTGCTGGAACAATTCCCGCTGAACTCTTTTAATTTTGTTCAGTTTTTCCGTAATATGGATCGGCAGGCGGATAGTCCGAGAGTTTTGGGCGATCGCACGGGTAATCGCTTGGCGAATCCACCAGTAAGCATAAGTTGAGAACTTATACCCTCGCATCGGGTCGAACTTCTCAACACCCCGTTCCAAACCCAGAGTTCCCTCTTGGATCAAATCCAAAAACTCCATATTGCGTTTTTGGTACTTCTTGGCGATAGACACCACCAGTCGCAAATTCGCCTCAATCATTTTCTGCTTCGCACGACGACCACGATTGATGATATCAGTCATTTCCGACTCACTCAGTCCAGCCTTCGCCGACCATTCCTCTGGAGTAGGATCGCGATCGACTTCTTTCGTTAACTCATCGCGAACTTCCAACAGATTCATCATCTGCTGTACTTTTTTACCGTAGATGATTTCTTCTTCTCGGGTCAACAGTGGCACTCGACCAATTTCGTGCAAATAAGTCCGCACTGCATCCATGGAAGCACCAGAGCGGGGGTTCCGCGACGTTAATTCAGTTTGTGTGGTTTTAGCAGTTGCCATAGTCAATTTTACCCTCCCTAAACAGCTAATAAACTGGCAGCGACCCCCTAGCAAGGAGTGAGATAGACAGTCAGGATAGTCAATATGCCCTCCGTTATAAAAAATATGATCCGTTGTTTGAAAGCCTTGCCTTCTGGTAGATATGTTGTCCTGATGTTCTGAAGCTAAATTCCTTTTACTTTATCGCCACGAGGTTTTTAGTGTCCCATTTTAAAGCATAGACCCCAACATACTGAGATCCATGGACTCACCTACAAATTTAGTCACCGCGATCGCTCACAACCATTTTCAATGTCAGAGCCTTAGTCATCCACTCTAAGGCCACCCGAGATGCTTATTTTAAACTTAGCTAGGTTTACATCTCTTCACATTATGTCATACTATTCGGTCTAGGTCAAGTCCCCGATGGTAAATCTGTGATTATACCAATTTATCGGGACTCTTTACTATACTGCCCTAAAATTCCTCATATTTGACACCCCAGCAGTTCAGAGATACCCGAACCATTTTTCCCGGTTTTCACCCATTCAACCAGTAGTCCACACCCCCCGATAATTTCAGCCCCACCGGGAAAGACCCCTACTAGGCTGTAGCAAACAGATCTAAAGGAAAATGGCCATAAGTACCGTTCACCCCATTTTCCTCTAAAGACTGACAGGAAACCAGTACCCCCCGATACTTTTCTAGGTAGGGGCTAATATGGTAAGACACACTGCGACCATTAAACTTGATATAGACTGGGCCTTCAATATCGGGAATCTCATCCGAGTTAATCTCAGCGTTGTAACCCAGTTTCGGTAAGTATTCCTTTAATGCTGTTATCGCCTCTGTCCGCGAAGATGCACAAATTCCCAGCATTTGATACTCTGACTCATTCGCTAGAAGCACTAACGCTTGGCGCACCCTTACTGGATTATCTATAGATGCTGTAGCGGTGATATCCATACAAGTGAACTGTTCTAGGAGTCTTTGGGCTTCAACTACAGTTAAATCAGCAGGCGTTTGAGGAGACATTGGGAGTCAGTTTAAAATTAGTTCTATCCTATCCTAGCAAACCTGTCGCGCAAAAAAAAGTCCGCTTCCCCTGCCAGACCATAATTTAGGGCGGTTATACACCGCCCTAGTCTGCTGTTCAAGCTGGAGTCAACTCGCGTTTTTTACGGCGAAACAGCGTCGAAAACATCAATCCCGATTTTTGAGATGTAGATGGAGTTTCTGTCGTTTCTAAGTTAGCTTCATTTTCTGCTAAAACCAACATAGAATCAGCAGTCCGCACTACCAGAATACCTTTTGATAGGTCTTCGCGCATCTGGCGACCAATTTTCCAAGCATGGAATTTGACACCACTCCAACGGGGATTGACCGGATATCCAGAAAACCCGGCTCGTAGGGCAGGGATGCAGAATTCTTCAATGGGAGTTGAAACTAATACACCTTCAGTGAGTTGAATGGTTCTGAACTTGGTTTGCTCTTGTTTAACCATAATGTCACCTCCTCTAAGTTTTGTATCGACTATGTGCAGTTTAGGGTCCGAGATTCTTGAGAGCAATTCTCAAAGGCTGTATCCAGCAACCATGCTCGATTACGAGAAACTCTTTCTCGCTCTCTTTAATCTCCTTTACTGTGATGCGGTGCGTCGCCACGGGTCTGATTTGTGAGCATCAATGGTCGTCAAAACCAGACGCAGCCTACTTTAGCTGTTCCTTAGTATATTCAGCTCAGTGCAGTATATTCAGCACACCTCTAGCATCGGCATTTACTAACTTACCTGATGCTGTACATTACAAGCAATATTTAGCTCACTTGATTTGACGGAATCAGTACGGGCGAAAATTTTTTTCCCTTGTGGATCAAATGCCAGCCTTCAACACCAATCCTAACATGAATCGAGACTACCTTCAACCGAGCCTTCTCTGGTTATCGAAAACCTTGCAGGAGTCAAGAAACTGCGATATCTTAACTTCCATGAAACTTAACCGTCTGATTCCCGTGTCTGTTTGGGTCTGGGGTTCACTATTTTTGACTCTTGAGACGATCGCCATCTCCAGTCCCCCCCCTAGCAATATACCGGGTTCGTGCCATGACATCAGTTGTGATCAATTGTTCCACACTTTATCAGAAACTTGGCCGGAGTTTAATCTAACTTGTGAAGGCGATCGCATTTTATCCCTACAGGTGTACGAACATCGTAATCGGGGGCGGCGGGTAGTCCTGGCTTGTTGGAATCGGGAAGTAGACGACTATGGCGCACGAGAAGGAAGTTCCCTAATTACCCTGCCTTTTCCCGGAGAGGAAAATCGCTTTCTCAGCAGTTGGCCAGACTCTCAACCCTATGCCGAAGAATTGTTAAATACCTATCCCGAAGAGATTAAAAACATCCGGTTTCAGTGTGCGATCGAAAGCGGGGATATCAATATTTTAGTTTCCGAAGACAGACCCGAAGCCGACCTGCAATGTTACTTCCAGGCTGGGGTCATTTTAGTAGATATCGATGGGGATTATGTATCGGACGGGGAGAACAGCCGAGGGACGGGAGTCGATCGCATTTTAGGGACTTTTCCCCTCCCTTAACTATCTACAATTGACCGACATATTTTAAGGGTTTAGTCAAAGGTTAAATGCTGGATTTTATCTTCAGGAACCCCTAAACCCCGCAGCAGAATATAGGTCATTATTTGATGTCCGGCGTGGTTAGGGTGGATACCGTCGCGGGTGAGAATATTTTGCGATCGCCCTCCATAGCGCTGATAAGTCATGATAATATGGCGGAAGGGGGTATGTAGGTCAAGAAACTGTACTTGATTTTGAGCCGCCACATCTCGCATAGCATTAATATATTCAACCATACGGATATTTTCACGACTATTTAAGTCTTCATAAATAATCGTAGGAGATAGTAGCAAAACCCGAATATTTCTAGCTCTAGCCGCCTTGACCATAGCGCTTAATTTTTGGCGATAGATTTCTAAAGGAGATGGGTCTGTTTCTGATTCCGAAGATTTATGAAAACTTTGCATCACATCATTAACTCCCACATTAATAACCACTAAATTAGGTCGGTGTAAGAGGACATCCTGATGAAATCTAGCTTCTAGGTCCGTTGATTTATTTCCCGAAACTCCCGAGGGAATAATCTCAATAGACTCTCCCGGATAAAGAGTATTAAGGTAGCGTCTGAACAACCACACATAACCCCCATATTGTCCTCCCGCTTGGGTGATACTATCTCCGACCACCACAATTTTGTTAGTGCCGCTGAGGGGACTTTGCTGCTGTTCAGAATCAGCTTTTATCGGCTCAGGAACAGCCACAGAAGTCTCTAAACCGATAATAGTGGCAACTACCATCAAAAACGGTAATGCGCCACAGCGTTTGAGCAGGTTTAAAGGTGAGAGAGTACAAATAGATAGCCTAGACATTATCTTAATAACAGCACAAAACTAGCCCCTATTCTACAATAAGGGTGTACTCTTGGCAGTGTGGGGGAAACAAATTGGGTTGCTATCGTCAATTTTTAACAATTCACAACTGGGAGACTCAGCGATAACAGTACAGTTCCGACCCTGATTTTTAGCTTGATAGAGAGCCTCGTCAGCCTGAGCGATTAAACTATCTACAGATAACTCAGAATGGGGAATTTTGCAAGCCACCCCCAGACTCACGGTAACATAATCACTACTTTGAGAACCCGGGTGAGGAACACGGAGATTTTCCACTTGTTTACGGATACGTTCAGCGACTTTGACCGCACCATTGATGGGTGTATTAGGGAGAATAATAGCAAATTCTTCGCCACCATAACGAGCCACCAAATCTACTGAACGTTGAATAGCGCCAGAAATGGCTCTAGCTATTTTATGTAAACAATCATCTCCGGCTTGATGTCCGAAGGTATCATTATATGGTTTAAAATAATCTACATCACAGAGAATTAAAGCTATGGGTTCTTGTTCTCTACCGCAGCGATGCCAATTATAGGCTAAATATTCATTAAAACGGCGACGGTTAGCCACTTGGGTTAAGTCATCATACAGAGCGAGGCGTTGTAATTCTTGGTTAGTTTTTTTAAGGGCAATTCTTGACCTTTCTAGGGCTTCTTCGGACTTTTTGCGCTCGGTTACATCAGTTTGAATGCCAATAAAATTAGTTAATTCCCCCTGTTCATTTCTCACCGGAGAAATAAACAATTCATTCCAGAACATTGTACCATCTCGGCGATAGTTTTTGAGAATGACGCGGCATTCTTCGGCTTCAGCGATCGCCTGTCGAATATCATCTAGGGCGGGTTGATCTCGTTCGTTTCCCTGAAGAAACCTACAGTTAGACCCCAGAATTTCATGGGCTGGATAACCAGTGAGTCTTTCAAACCCAAAATTCACATAAATAATGGGATTGTCGGGCTGATTAGGGTCAGTAATAACCACGCCATTTTGGGTAGCAGCGATCGCTTTTTCCAAGAGTTTGGAGGTAGCCTCTGCCACCTGGCGATCGTGTAAATATATCTGACTGAGGCGGATCTGTTCTTGGAGGGATTGATTTTGCAGTTCCAGTTGTTTTTGGAGTTGATAAAGTCGCAGTTGTGTATTAACTCTGATCAGGACTTCTGAGTTATGAAAAGGCTTAGTAATATAATCGACACCGCCTACTTGAAAACCCTCCATAATCGAGTCAATATCATTAAGGGCGCTCAAAAAAATAATCGGGATTTTGCTAGTATTTTCACTACTTTTTAAATGGCGACATAGTTCATAGCCACTCATCCCAGGTATTCGGACATCCAGCAATATTAAATCTGGCAATTTTGCCCCAACGGAAGTTAGAGCCATCTCAGCATTAAGAGACTGTCTAACATTATAACCGACTTGTCGAAGTAAAGAAGATAAAAGATGGAGATTTTCCGGCTGATCATCAACCACCAAAATATCTGCTTTCCAAGTTTGCTCTGGAATACTACTCATCATATTTAGAGAGTGAAGTCAGGTAGTTCATCCATAACAGAGAATACCCACGCTACGGCTAATTTGATGCCTCCAACCCTAATTTCATCCATAGTTCGTCCTTAATACGACTCAAAATAGAGGCCCCATCTAATGATAACAGAATCCGCCTCACTGCTGCTTTAGGCTTATCTTCTCCCCAGGAAGCCCCATTAGCCAGATAGGTAGTTGTCACCTGACCAATGCCGTAAGTAGAGACCCCCGCCACCGCCGCCTGAGTAAAAGCAACAGACAAATAGGGAGCGAGGGTTGCGCCTCCGGTAGCAGGGGCTGTGAGTCCCAGAAAGCCTTTAAGGGAACTCAGGCCCAAATTAGTAATCAGTTCACTGGCTCCAATACCCCCCATACCGAGGGCAATTTTCCGGAGTAAATCTAAAGCTCCCCGTTGGGTCATAGGGATGCCGTAGAGCTTCGATAAGGTTAAAATCAGGGTGATATCAATAGCGACCCCACTGAGTAAATCAATAGCGGTGAGGGGATTAAGAGCGATCGCCACTGCCTTAGTAATAGTAGCATTCCAGATCACACTATTAGCCTGATCGGCGCGAATTTCTAGTTTCCGCTGCACCACCTGCTCATTGACATCTTCCGCATAGAGCATAGTATTAAGGGCGATTAAAGATTTACCCTCCCGGTCTAAGATATCGAGAATCTTTAATTTGAGGTCATTAATTTGAGGTTCCCCTCGGGTCAATTGAGTTTGAAAACGACCATCAGGGCGGCGCACCGCCGAAGCCACCAAGGGACAGGCCGCTACCATGACAATTTCATCAGGAGAGAGCAATTCCCGCACTCGCTCATCCCTAATTTTTTCATAAATAGCTTGGCGATCGCCAGGTGGATATTGATCAATCTTATTAAACACCAAAAGCATTGGTTTTCCGGCATCTCGCAGCCAGGAGAGGGCTTGATATTCCACCTGGGTGATATCGCCCGCAATCACAAATAGCAATAAATCAGCTTTTTCCGCCACCTGACGCGCCATTTGTTCGCGGGTCTGACCGTCAACCTCATCAATACCCGGTGTATCAATAAGTTCAACCTGAGAAATACGATAAGACATTGCGCCCGTGAGGTTTTCGCCTTCCACCTGCCAGGGTTTAGCTTCTGTGGTCCGAGTAATACCATGGGTGGGACCCGTAGCAAATACCGTTTGACCCAATAGGGCATTCAAAATCGAAGATTTCCCACGGCCCACCATACCAAAAACCGCAATTTGTATAGAGGTATGCTCTAGTTTATCAAGCATCTGTTGTAAGCCACTGAGATCAGATTCGAGTCCCTGACGTTCTGAGGAGGTCAAGTCGAGATTTTTCACCAAGTCCCGCAGGACATCTTGAGCATGACGCAGGTTTAACTCAGCCTCAATATCAGCAAAAGTTGAAATAGTATTGTCTAGTTCTTGATCTATGCTCATCTGAAATAATGGGTAGAAAAACCCAGGCATAAGGACAGCTTAACGATAAAGGAAACGGGTTCTGCTAACTCCGCAAAACCCGTCTCTCTAATATTGTGGCTTATTCTGAAGCTGCTAAAAACTGATGTTTATCTTTACTAATAATCCCGATTAAAACCTCCGCGCTGTCTATTGTTGTCTCGGGGTCTGGCTTTATTGACTTTCAGAGAACGACCCTTCCATTCCGCCCCGTCGAGGGCATTTATGGCGACTTTCTCCTCATCTTCACTAGACATTTCCACAAAGCCAAAGCCCCTAGATCGCCCAGTTTCTCGGTCTGTAGGGATCATTGACCGTTTAACTGTTCCGTATTCAGCAAAAGCTGCGCTTAAATCATCTGGGGTAACGTCATAGGACAAGTTACCGACGTATATCGACATGGAATGACTCCAACATTAACACGCTTGACATAACTCAGTTTCGGAGCAATACCTGCCGACACAGAATAGGCAGAATCTGTAACTAGATCTGTAACCGATTGGGAAGTACAGAACCGAAGCTGACTCACGCAGACAATTCTATCACAAAATTCCTGATCGACAACAATGATTTTGATCACTATGCGATCGCCTTTTCTTCCCCCTCTTCTTTGATTCCCCTAGCGAATAAAGGACAGGTCAACTTTGCCAAAATTGGTAGTCAAAGCCACATTCAAGTTTTCCAGAACCTTCACCAGCCACTGTAGCCCTTGGGTAGAGGATGATTCATAATGGTTGAACAGCACCGAGAACCGTTTTTCTAAGGAAGGCTTAACCTGACGACACAGCAGTACAATTTTCAGTAACAAGCTGACCATAAAGGTCGGACCAATATTGGCGATCAGATCGATAAACACGAAATGCTGAGGTTTTTGGGGACTCTCTACCACCAGGTAGTTTAACAGTTGAGAACAGGTTCTCAACATCAGGAACTCATTAAAAGGTTGCTCATCACTTTGGGGGATAGTATTTTGTAACTGCTTATACAGTTTTTCGTAAAATTGTCTATTCAGGTAACTGGACTTAAAAGGGTTGTCACTGAGGTATTCATACAAATCGGATTTAAAGTCCCTAAAGGTTTGGTGATCATTGGTATGGGAGATAAACCTATGGGCTAAGTCTCGATAAGTATTGGACCCTTGCACTTTACCCACAAATTACTGTAGAGCAAAAAATAGCTCCTCGTTGCTCAGGAGTGTCGGGTTAGTCGCAGCAAGCGTGGCGGTAGTGGTCAGTTCTTGTGGTTTCGTAGATCGGGCGTTTTGTCGCATTTGGTACAAGGCATATTTAGACAATTCCAGTTCAAATTTTTTCTGTTTCTGTAACTTAATTGTCTGAATCATTTGTTGATGTTCGTAGGGACTATCATCGTTAATTAGACAATATCGGTATAAGTATGGATAACGGGGAATTAGGGTTCTCAGGGGTTGACTCTCAATCATACTTGGGCTAGATTGTAATGGCTCACACAAAACCTCAGCAAACCGTTTCATGGTTTGGTACTGGGGGCTGTTTCGGAAGTTGTTAACTAAATAGGATAGTTGCTGAATGTATCGGGACTTGATAGCAGAAGATGCAGTATAAACTGACTTTTGGCTATCAAATAGATCAACCAGGCGATAAATACCTTGTCGGCGTTCTGGGTGGGTGTGCCATCTGTTGATCAGAATGTAGCAGCATCGGTTGATGATAAAATTAAAGTCACCCTCAATGTGTTTCGCCCGTAACAACTTCCGCATCAATTGGACTATCTGATGATTGGGGTAGCCTGTTCCTTGGATAAAAAGCAGCCGGAAGCGCTCCAACAGGATATCTGTACTTTGGGTTTCTACCTGCTCTAGCCAGTGATTATATAGTTCCTGTTCTTCGGGGGATGTAGGTCGATTATGACGATCGCCTGGTATATTATTCATTGAACTCAGGGTTGTATAATTGCGATGGCAAACTTTAGAGTGTTAACAAAAGTTGGCAATTTTTGTGAATTTCAACCCAAACATTATAATGATTTTGGGCTAAATGCCGCCATGGCAATCTTGACTATAACTCTCGGTTATTGCCAAAATTGCCTCTGGTTACTAATTCCTATTGATGGGAGTAGATGCGATCAATTATGTCTGAGCTGTTTACCCTGACCCAACTGTTGCAGATTTTAACAATAAATGGGGAAGTATCCTGTGATGCGTCTGCTAACTTCCCGGTGATTGGTATCACAACTGATACTCGTAACCTCCAACGGGGAGAGGTGTTTGTGGCATTGCCGGGCGATCGCTTTGATGGACATGATTTTGTGGCGGCGGCGATCGCTAAAGGAGCCCTTTGTGCGGTGGTTAGTCGGGAATTTGCTGTTTCTCACCCGGAATTTCCCTTAATTCCAGTGGCTGATACTTTACAGGCTTATCAGACCCTCGCACGCAGTTGGCGCGATCGCTTTCCTATTCCTGTCATTGGGGTGACGGGTTCCGTGGGAAAAACTACTACTAAAGAACTGATTTCCGCTGTACTTTCTCATCATGGTAAGGTTCACAAAACCTTCGGTAATTACAACAACGAAATAGGAGTCCCGAAAACTCTCCTAGAATTGCGCTCTGATCATGATTTTGCTGTCATTGAAATGGCTATGCGCGGACCCGGAGAAATTGCGGATTTGACTCGCATAACCCGTCCTACTGTGGGGGTAATTGTGAATGTGGGAACTGCTCATATCGGCCGCTTGGGTTCGGAAGATGCGATCGCTCGTGCTAAGTGTGAATTGCTGGCGGAAATGCCGGATACATCAATCGCTGTGCTTAATCATGATAACCGCCGCCTCATGTCAACAGCCACTCAGGTTTGGGCGGGAACAACTATTACCTATGGTTTGGAGGGGGGAATTTTACAGGGTGAATTATTAGGACATGAAACTATCCGGGTGGAGGGAATTGATTTACCTTTACCCTTACCAGGGTCTCATAATGCCTCGAATTTTTTGGCGGCTTTGGCGGTGCTTAGGGCGATCGCTGGTTGGGAGATTTCCGCCGAAGAACTTTATGCACCCATCAGCACTGGCTTATCCCTTCAAATGCCACAAGGACGGGCTAAACGTTATAGCCTGGCTGATGATATTATGTTGTTAGATGAAACCTATAATGCCGGTTTAGAATCGACTTTGGCGGCGTTAAAATTGTTGGCGGAAACTCCGGGTAATCGACATATTGCTGTGTTGGGGACTATGAAGGAGTTGGGTGAGCGATCGCTTGAATTTCATCAGCAAGTGGGGGCGGAAACTGAAAGGCTCAATTTGGATGGTTTATTTATTTTGGCGGATTTGGCTGAGGCTCAAGCTATGGCTGAGGGGGCTATGGGAGTCGATTTTATTGATATTCAAGACCTCGCTTCCCCCCAGGCTCATCAGTTGATGATTGATAAGGTTCTCGCATTCCTTAAACCCGGCGATCGGGTTTTGTTTAAAGCCTCTAATTCTGTCGGAATGAACCGCGTTGTAGAGGGGGTGCGATCGCAATTAATCATCAACCATTGAAGATTACCCTATACAGCCCTCCCAGTAACCTTTTCCCCCTTTCGGTTCCCTTGCTATTCACAAAATGTCGTTTTTGTCAAGGGGGGTAAAAAAAGGCGATCGCCTCTCCACCCAAAACTCGTGCATCGTGATTTTTTATTTGTGCTGAGAGAATAACTTTTTTCGCGACAGAATCGGGGTTTTAGCCTGTATTTTGGCAAGTAGACATAGTAACCCCTTGGGTGCGATTTATCTGATGGTAGCACAACCCCCATAATCTCGTCAACTTTTTGAGAGTAATTTGCGATAAAATCGTAACAATTCTTAACAATCTTGAGAAGATTAAATTTATCTGGCGGTATGAATTAGCAAAAGTTATGTAATGGGGGGACCAGCGGAGACAGAGATGAGTCAAAATAACTACCGAGGTGCGATCGCTATGATGGGATTGATAGTTCCCACCCTGGCGGAGAACTGCTACCATAATAAATGTGTAATTTTCGGCATTTCCTAACCCGCGATGAACCCTAAAATAATTGATGTAAGCGGTCTCACGCCCCAACAAATTACCGTTATCGAAGAAGTTGTGGCGGCGTTCAAGTTGGTAGCCCGACAGAAGGATTCATTTTCCCCCTATTTAACCCATCCCCAAAATATCGACAGAAAAGAATTGGAAGAACTCGAACGAGAATTTGATTGGTTGGTAGCCGATATTGGCGCAAAGGACGCGATCGCCAGAAGTGATATCTATGGCATCAACTGAGCAAACTATATACATTTAATGCAGATGATTTTAATTGGCAGACTGAAATCAAAGTCATCATACCCAGTGCTTAAATATCATAAATTCCGGCGGCTTTTAACTGTTTCCCCCGACTGGATAGTTCAGCCTGAGAAGTTTTCTAAAACACTCTGGGGGGGGGAAAGTTCAACCGGAAGGTACGGGCTGGAGTGAAGGGGTGAAGGGTGCGATCGCAATTAATCATCAACCATTGAAGATTACCCTATACAGCCCTCCCAGTAACCTTTTCCCCCTTTCGGTTCCCTTGCTATTCACAAAATGTCGTTTTTGTCAAGGGGGGTAAAAAAAGGCGATCGCCTCTCCACCCAAAACTCGTGCATCGTGATTTTTTATTTGTGCTGAGAGAATAACTTTTTTCGCGACAGAATCGGGGTTTTAGCCTGTATTTTGGCAAGTAGACATAGTAACCCCTTGGGTGCGATTTATCTGATGGTAGCACAACCCCCATAATCTCGTCAACTTTTTGAGAGTAATTTGCGATAAAATCGTAACAATTCTTAACAATCTTGAGAAGATTAAATTTATCTGGCGGTATGAATTAGCAAAAGTTATGTAATGGGGAGACTAGACATCTTTGGGGGGATAATTCCAGAGTATCGGGAAAGATTTAACATAGGAAGGCAATAGTTCACCCCCCTTTGAGGGACTCAATCATGTATGCAGTCATTTCTCCCGAAGAGATTAAACTACCAGCAGGCAGTGTGGTAAAGCTACCGGGAACCTGGCAGGAGTATCAGACATTATGCTTGAGCCGGGGTGACGGTTCTATTCCCCGAATTAAGTATCGTTCTGGAGAAGTGTTGCTGATGTCTCCTTTACCCAAACACGGACGAGATGCCAGCCTAATTGCAGACATCATCAAAGTGTTGCTTGATTGGACAGGGCGCGAATATGATTCCTTTACTCCAGTGACCATGGGACTACCAGAACAAAGCGCCATTGAACCGGACTATTGCTTTTATATTAACCATTGGCAAGCAGTTTCGGGTAAGGAACGGATTGATTGGCGCAAGGACCCGCCGCCGGATTTAGTCCTGGAAATTGATGTCACCAGCTATTCAGATATTCTGGATTATCTCCCATATCGAGTCCCGGAAGTGTGGTTATTTCGTCAACAACAACTGTTGATTTACCAACTGCAAGGGGATGAGTATCAGGTGAAATCCCAAAGCCAATATTTCCCGGAGGTGAACCTGGCTGATGTGGTCGCCCGATGTTTAGAAATTGCCTATCAGCGCAACACCAGCGCCGCCATTCGTGACTTAAAGCACCAGTTAGCAGTGTTTTAGGGGGATGCTTAATCTGGCTAAAAAAGTATCAGGCGATTGGGTTGTTTATAGGTAACTGCATCCCTAAAAATTTTGGTGAAGAAGGTAGCACAATCGACCCATTCCTGTATCTTGGTGGAGTTCTAAGTTCAGCTTTTTTAAGTTTTCCATAAAAGGCAATAAATTATAGGTTGTACCCCCCTTGAATGGTTCATTTTCCCGTAGATTCCATTCAGTCCACCAAGGGGGTGATTGCAGACTTTTAGGTGATAAATCTACGGTAAACCAGTAAACTCCACTGGTCATCACCCTGGTATTAAAGTTGATATCGAAATTCAATTTATTGCCGTCGATATTCCAGTTATGGAATTGGATGGGATTGGGATTAAACGGAACAAAACTCCTATCCTCCGAGTTATAGATGCTTGGGGAAACTTCTACTTGGATATCATTAATCGGCAGTAAATAAGGTAAACCTTGATAAGGAATTTGATAGGGAATCTTCTTGTCCTGGCTGTTGGGATTCGTCAACATCAAAATTTCTGTGGTTTGGCGATCGCCTACTGAAACCATGACGTTGCCATCATTGATGGTATGCAATCGTCGAATACCATCAACATTATTAAAGTTGCCGGGATTGGGGTCGATATTTAATCTCAATGGTTCCGATAAAAAGCGAGGATAAAAAATCACAAACTTATCATCTGTAAAGTTTAAACCTTCACTCTGACTGGCGGTTTTTATGCGATCGAAAAAATGGGCTACATTTTCATAGGTTGACAACACCAAAACATAAAAAGGCTGGAAACCTTCCGGTTGATTTTGCGTCGTCCGGTACTGAACCGATTCATTGTTCAGTCCAATATCATAGACGATTCCATCAAATTCACTCTTAACCGCTAAAATGCCGACAGCGAGTCCTTTCTCCAAATAGTTGACTCTCAAGCTATTGAGAACTCTAGCAATTTCCCCATCTTGCTGATACAGATCGACTATGATAATGGAAATTTGCTCTCTAGGGTTGCCTTCCACAGGTGCGATCGCCACATCGAGATCAGCATCTAACAATTTTTCAAGGGTACGATCATAAAACCACGGTTTTTGTGCACTTAAGGAAGAGCTTTCATCCGTGAATCGGCTTCTTGCCATGCCAAAACGGTAGTATTGAGGTGGTTGAGAATTAGCAAAAGCTGTGGTGACAACCGTATCAATCAGCCTGAGAGTGCGAATATAGCGACTGGTGGGAATCGTCACAAACCCCTGCATAGAGGGAGTACCATCAATTTGGATAATGGGGGTAATCGAACTGTTGACTTCCTCGGTTTCCACCCATATCCCCGGCAAGTCGCAATCTTTGGTGATCTGCTTTGGCGCACAAGCAGCCAGAGACAGACAGAAAATCATCATTGTCACTTGAAATCCCTTTTTCAGCATGGTAATAACTCCCGCTTTTTCTAGTCCCGGTTTTGTGTTAAGAATTGTAAAATGTATCAAAATATACAAAAAAAAAGCTGGTTTTGTGTATGGTGATTTAAAAATCATATCATCAAACAACAAATACAGTACAAATTACTGCTAAAGCAGTTTCCAAAAAATGATTGATCTCGAAGGTCGCGGGCTAGAAATATTGCGCTGGTTTTTAGCGATAGCGGCGGGCGCTATTGTAATTCCCATTCAGAGCTGGCTGTTTAGGAGTGGCTCTATTGCTTTATGGGATGTCGATCCGACAAGGTGGGTTGCGAGTATCTTTGAGAGGGCCTCCCTGATTGTATGGTCAGTCTCATTAATTGGCAGCGTGATCTGGTACATGATGGCTGTCCAAATGAGGCGACATTTCGCTCCCAAGGACACCAAATCGGCGATGGTGAAATGGTGGATTGTGCTGTTGTTGCCGCTGCTGGTTCTAATCGGCAATATCTGGGTATTCGGAAAAGCCAGCACAGCGGCATTCCCCTGGTTTGTGGGTTTTCTGCTCCTCAATATGGTGTTGACGTTCTGGCTTTCCACTGCCGTATCGACTCCTTCACCCCTAGCCCATGTGGTGCCGTTAGCCTTTGAAATTCGCCGTGTTTTGAGGATAGACTAAACTGATGACTGCTTACATTATTGCCATTGGTGGCACGGGAGCCAAACTCGTTGAATCCATGATTCATGCTGCGGCAGTGGGTTTGTTTTCCCATAACGAGAGGAGCGAAGATTTGCAAATTTTGTTAATCGATCCTGATACGGGAAATGGCAATGCCTCCGCTACCAACAACACCCGGAAGATTTACCAAGACTGTCACCAACATTTTAATGTTCATCCATCCCGACCCTGGATGAGTTCAAAAATCGATCCGATTCAAGGTGGAGCATGGTCTGTTTTTGAACGGACGGATGCGACCCTCGAAGATGCCTTCCCATACAGTCAAGATGAAGACGAGAAAAAACTTTTGTTTGATGTTCTTTACCCCAAGGAAGAACGCGACCTCCACCTCACGAAAGGATTTAAAGGCAGACCCGCCATCGGTGCGGCGATTATCAGCCAGTTGACCCAACAAGGGAGAGAGGATGCCAACTGGGACGCTCTGATCCAACAGATTAATGCAGACAGTCAAGGCGGGAACTCACCGAAGGTGTTTTTGTGCGGTTCGATTTTTGGTGGCACCGGGGCGGCTGGGTTGCCCACCCTGGGGCGATTGCTGGCCAACAAGCTGGGACCGGATGGGGAAAATTTACTCGGAAAAATTAAATTTGGCTGCTTGCTCTTGCTCCCCTACTTCCAATTTCATCCAACCCAGGATTATAAAAATGAAAAGGTCTTGGCGCGATCGCAGGACTTTATTCTCCAAACGGAGGCAGCTTTGCGGTACTATGCCAACCAAACTGAACTCAAGTTTGATAGTGTTTATATGCTCGGACTCCCCAGGTTTTCATCTGTAGAAAAATTTAGTCCCGGAGGGAACGATCAGCGGAATCCTCCCCATTTTCTGGAATTTTATGGGGCGTTAGCGCTGCGGGATTTTCTAGTGACAGACAAACCTGCAGCACGTCAGGTGATGCTGCTGAGTCGAGAAAACCCGGAGGCCTTGACTTGGAGCGATATTCCCGAATTCAATCTGGTGCGAAGCCGGGTGGTGGCGGCGACTCGATTCGCCTTTGCATGGCTGGCGGCGATCGCTCCGGATCTCGAACACGCTCGCGACAAACCGAAACAAGTTGCCTGGTCTCTCAAATTCTTTAGACCCAGGGAGCTGAGAGACGAACAAGATCACATTAAAGCCATTAGCGATTGGTGTACCAATTACTTGCAATGGTTGGGTGCGATCGGTCGTTCCGAACCGTCGATTAAATGGTTTAACTGGGAGGTTTTCTTGGATAAAAATGGTTCTCTCAAGGAGATGGAAAGAAATGATTTTTCCAACCTAGTTCCAGACGATAAAACCAAGGAAATCAACGACATTTTATCGAAACTTAACCCTAGGGATATAGATTCGCCCAATAATAGAGGGGCAATTGGTCTGGCAAAATCACTCTATAAAATTATTATTGATCGCGATCTGTAAATCATTCAGTTGTCATCATTGAATTATCATGGTATCAAACCCTGAATCTGCAACCAAATTATTTCTGCCTCCCTTAAAACCCGGTGCGTCTGTCGGAATGGACGGACATGGACAGTGGCAACGTAGCACTAATGTAACATTCGATAGCCTGGCGAACAGCCTCGCCTTGCCAGATGGAAGAGAAACGGGAAATGTTTGTTCAATTCCCGATATCTGGGCACGTCCCCTGTGGGTCGAAATGGTGCTGACGGACAACAGTCCCCATCCCTTGCGTTCGGCTTTTCAAGAACAATGGAAAGGAATGTTAGCGGCGATCGCTCTGGCAGAAGTCCAAGGATTTGACCTTCGCGCCAAATTTTTAGATTTGACTGGGCATCCTCAAGATAAATTGATCAGTTCTTTGCTGGAACTGATTCCGGATCAAAACAGGAGTGTTTATTCCCTAGATGCGGGTCGAACTAATCCTTGGACAAAGATTTTTCTGTTTTTATGGAACGATCGCCCAGTGGGGATGACTTCCCCCAGTACCCTCCTATGTCCGAGTGCTGATGGGGACTGGACTGGCTTGCCTTGGTGGCAGGAAGGAAAGTTGCGATCGCCCCTTACCCCAGAAGATCACCTGACACAGGACGAGAAAATACAACTGTGGCTGTGGCTGGATAACCTGAAAGCTCAAGTCGAAACTTGTTCAAGAGAATCAGGATATGTCAGAACAATCAAAGAACTGGTTAACGAATTTCAAACCGAATTAGAAACAGCCCTGGGAAGCGCGCCAGCCGGTCAACGCCTCAGACCCTCTAAAAAAGCTAATTATTTTGGTGTTCCCATTTACGGAGGACCATTAGGAGCATTCAATACCCCGATTGGGGAGAAAGCCATGCCTTCTAGCGTCCAGTTGATGCCCCGAATGAATATTGGTCAAAAAGCTCTATATATTATTCCCGATCGCCAAACCCTGCTCGATCAATGGATTCATAAAAAACAGAAAGATATCTGGATCTACGACACCAGTTTGGTCAACTTCAACCTAGAGGAGTTTAAAAGAAAGCTTAAAGCCAATGAAGATTATCTCTGCGTCGCCGACATCTTTTTAAAAGACTTCTATTTTATCGAAGAAGCCAATCAATTACCCGGCGGACTAATGCCCCAGGGATATGAAAATGTCACCTATTTAGATTCGGAGAACAACGAACATCACCTCACTCCCCTCCTTCCCATCAATCCCCAACTCCTCAACTACTTTACCCCAGAGGAACTAATTAGCAAAATTGAACTGAAACCCACTCAAATTGGAACGACACCGGGAGTACAAGTCAGCCTCACTCTGCCCTTGTCTGAGGGAGAGTATCGCATTGAGCGAGAGTATCCCATTATCGAAGATCATGCCTTAAACGAGGTTCCTGTCCTGGAAGTTTGGCCAAATTTCCAAGCCACCGGATGGCGAGAGTATTATGCCTTTTACTACTTTAAGAAAGTTGAAACTGAAAAAACTTTCCGAGTACAGTTTCCGAATGTAGAGGCAGTACATCCCCCCGTTATCGATGACTTTCAACTGAGCCGACTGCCAAATTTTCCCGGATTTGTGACCTGCCAATCTGAAGAGTATCCCGACTTAACTTTGGGGGTTATTCTCCTGCAAACGCCACCAAGAATCCCCGACGGAAACCCCAATAAAACCTGGACTGTTGGCATCGATTTTGGCACTTCATTCACTAACGTTTACTATAGCATCAACAATACAGCAAGACCTCTGGAACTATCGCCCTTAAATCTGCAAGTGACAGCAATCATGGGCGGGAAGCGTTCGAGTTTACTTTATCAATATTTCTTCTCTCCTGTTCCCCAAAAATTTCCCCTGGCAACGGTACTCACCACCCTGGGAACGAGAGGAGAACAAGAACGAATTTTTGATGGTCGGATATATATTCCAGAATCCCAAAATCTGGATATGTTTAATCCCGAGCATGATGACATTAAAACAGACCTTAAGTGGAAACGAGGCAACAACGACGACAACCAACGATTTTTGGAAGATTTAGCTTTGGTGATCGCTGCCGAAGCAACCAAGAATCAGGTGAGAATCCTCAAATGGACGTTTTCCTACCCCTCTTCGTTTTCTCCTAACGATAAAAGCCAATATAGAACCAACTGGCAAAGAATCATTGAAGATTTACCCAACCAAACCGGACTCCAATTTGCGCCATTAGATCCGAATCCAAGAATATATTACCGCTCCGAAAGTGTTGCCTTAGCCCAATACTTTTATGCTGAGGAAGGACAAAATTTGCTTTATACCACCTGCATTGACATGGGGGGAGGCAGTTCTGATATCTCGATTTGGGTGAGGCGTAAACTCATTCACCAATGCTCTGTTTTGTTGGCGGGGAATTTGCTCTTCTCCCAATTTTTCAAACAGAAACCCCGATTTGTCCAGCAGCAATTTAAGATTAATATTGACAGCCTGGCTAGTGGAAATAAAGAAGAAGCCTTTTATGCCAAGTTGAATGCGGTTCTGTCTGAGAAAGGGGAAGAATGGCTGAGGAAGCAGCGCGGTTTGATAGATGATGATCCGGACTTGCAATACATCTTGCAGAGAACGGCGATCGGGATTTCTGGGTTGTATTACTATGTCGGCTCCATTTTACAAGCTCTGCACTTAGAAGGAAAATACGATCGCCAAGATAATACACCCGTTTATATTGGGGGCAATGGTTGCCGTATTTTGCACTGGCTTTCACCTGGGGGGCTGTTTGATTCAGACTGCGAGGCTCATCGCTTATTCAGCCGGATGTTAAGTAAAGGATCGAGTTTCCCCGACAGAGGAGAAAGAACGGTTCTGAGCAGTCAACCCAAGGCAGAAGTGGCTTGTGGTTTGGTGTTAGATCAAAACGCAACACGGCTACAGGGTCTTCAAGGGGGAGATGGAGAGCCATTTGCTGGGGAAGATTGTCAGGTCAATGGAGAAGAAATTTCGTGGAGCGATCGCCTACAACTTCCGCAGGAGGTCAATACATTTGAGGTTGCTAAACTGACTTACTTAGAAAGTTTTCTGGAGGACTTTCATCAGGCATTAACTGATTTAAGAATCCAAAGCATTCAGCCCCTAGAAGTATATAGAGATGAAAGAAGACGGGAAGGGCTGCTGAGTGATACAAAGAGAACCCTTGATGTCAAGTTAATGAATATGACAGGTAATGTCAATAATATTCGCAAGGAACCCCCGTTTATTTTGGAACTGAAAGCTTTACTCGAAAACATCAAGTAAATCCAACCCATGAACAATCAGAAACTTCTTTTGAAGACACTTTCCGTGGCGGTGTTATCTGTCAGCCTTCTGGGTGGCTGTACATCACAACCGCCCGACACGGGTAGCAGCCAACTACCCGCCACCTCTCCTGCTACAGAAAACGCAAACGCTCCTTCAGTCCCTTTGAACGATTTGGAGGAGCTAACCCAGAAAATTCAGAATCTTGAATCAAGTCTCAAAGCTCGTAGCTATGAGATGGATAATAGGGGTATTCAGGGGAATGATATTAACCCTATTCCGGCAGATTTTCCAAATCAGTGGTCGGAGTTTAAAGAGAGGTGGGAGAGGTGGGAGACTGATAATCAACTGTTGAATATTAGTCAAATTTCTAGGAACATCATAAAAAAAGACATCGATACAATTGATGGCATATTGACACCAACTGATAGCTTAAATGGTGGATTAAATCCCACCCTAGGAGTTGCCGATATAAATTCATTGACAGAATCTTTATCGAACATCAACAGAAAGTTGGGTCTAATCCGACAGTCCGCCAACCAACAATTAACTCAGTCACCTTCTTCCTCAGAAACGAATCCGGCATCTCAGCAAGTTCAACCAACCCCATCGCAACATACCAACTCCAATAATTCTGTACCGCAAATTTTGGCTACTATAGTAGTCACTATAATTATAATAGTAGTTACTATAGTTATAATTTTTATACTCATCTATTTATACAAGCCTAATTTAATCCGTTCACAAAGAAGACAGCCTCAGACCCAAAATGGACAACCTCCTCAATCTCTACAGAAACCAAGCTCACGTCCTCCTAATGAATATACAAAGATTACCCAGCGCCTAGCCTCTCTTGAAAATACGCTCAATAACATGGTTTTAAATTCATCACGAGATTTACAAATTATCAATGACAATGTATTGAATCATTATAATAAAGGGGATAGTGCTTCATTTTCACTTCATGATATTCAATCTTCAATTAACAATTCATTGTCACAGTTACTTCCAGGATATTTTCTAAACTATTCTAGTTCGACTCAAATTATCCAATATCTGGAAGAGTTAAAACGAACCTTGGATAGTATTGCCGAGACTGCAAATCAGACTCCCGGATATAACCAAAATTTAGGGGGAGTATCGCCACAGTCCGATTATGAAGGAAAACTTGCAGCCCTAGAACATAAAAATCAAGCATTAAATGATCAAGTCACTAATTTATCTAATTCTAATCAAGATCTACAAAAGCAGGTCGAGGATTTGGCTCGGCAAAATAGTGATTATACTCAATTGCAGACAACTACAATACAAAATTTGCAGCTGAAGGTTCAAAGTTTAGAGCAAGAACGAGAAAAAGACGCCTCTGAACAAAAAAAATTAATGAATGAAATTTTTACGTTAAAAGCCGATAAAGAAACGCTCGAATCTGACAAAAGAAAACTTAAGTCTGAAATCGAAATGTTACTAAATCCACCGCCTACTTATGAGCAAAATCAGCCCATTAAAAACCAATTGCCACCTGAAATACAAAAGATTGTTAATGACTATAATGATAACTATTCTTGGTCTCATAATGTATCCATAGTAGCAGTTGATGAACCGGACGAAATGTACAATAAGCGCCGGAGCAATACCGCGCAACCACTAATTTTGAATGCCGCTACCAAAGGTTCATACCAAGCTGTTGCGACTACAGGAAATAGTTCGGAGTTTTGGCTATTTCCAAAATATAGTCAAAGCATGGAGAAGGCTGTGTACGATAGTTCGGGCAAGGATTTGTTTGATTGTCATGGTAATCCTCGGAGTAATCCGTTGAAGTTTAATCTGATTAGACCGGCTAAACTGATTAAAACTAATGCTTCAGATTGGACGCTGTCAGAAAAAGGTGAGATTGAGATTATATAGCGGTTTTGGCTCTCATGGGAGCTGAATGGTTCCCCCAACACCCCTCAAGAAGGGCTGGGCTGTTTGATGGTGGAGTATCTAGGTTAACCAAAAGGACCATTTATAGACGATCGCATCCAGCATCCATATATTTATCTACTTAAAGCACCAGTTAGCAGTATTTTAGCCTCCCACTACCGTCTCAGGAGGGGCTATGCACAAAATGTCGTTTTTGTCAAGGAGGGTAAAAAAAGGCGATCGCCTCTCCACCCAAAACTCGTGCATCGTGATTTTTTATTTGTGCTGAGAGAATAACTTTTTTCGCGACAGAATCGGGGTTTTAGCCTGTATTTTGGCAAGTAGACATAGTAACCCCTTGGGTGCGATTTATTTGATGGTAGCACAACCCCCATAATCTCGTCAACTTTTTGACAGCTATTCGCGATAAAATTGTAATAATTCTTAACAATCTTTGGAAGATTAAATTTATCTGGCGGGATGAATTAGCAAAACTTATGCGATTTGGGGATTTTCGGACCAGACATATTTGGGGGAATAATTGCTGATTAGAGATTATCCCACTCTTGAGCAACTGCGGTTTTTTGAGAGTGTAAAACCTCAGTAAATTGAGCCCAATTGACTTGTTCTACTGGCAGGTCATCAACTAACTCTCCGCCGTGAAGATACCAAACCCTAGTGGCGAACTGACTCGCAAAATCAGTGTCATGGGTAGCGACGATCGCCATATTTTCACCCCGATAAAAATCGGTTAAAATTTGTGCCAAAGACTGTTGCTGTTGTGGGTTAAGGTTAGCCGTCGGTTCATCTAATAGTAGGATATCCGGTTGAATAACTAAACCCCTAGCCAGAGATATCCATTGTTGCTGTCGGCTGGAAAGTTGCACGTCGGTTAGGGGTAGAATATCGGGGGGAATTGCTAACCTTTCTAACCAGAGATTAACCCGTGTTGTGATTTCATCTTTAGGGATTTTTCGCAACCGTAAGGGGTAAGCGATCGCTTCATAAACGGTCATCCCCAAAAGTCTAGTTTCCGGTAAAACCAAGGTGATTTTTTGGCGTAAGGAAACCGGGTCAATATTTTGATAATTAGTATCCCCGAAATACAGAGAACCACTACAGGGAGAGATTAACCCATTAATTAATCGCAACAACAGACTTTTCCCCGACCCAGAAACTCCCATTAAAGCAATGCGATCGCCTGGTTGAACACAGGTAGAAATATCCAGCAAGAGGGGTTTAAGGATAATGGGAGATTTGACAGAGACCTGCTGAAGTTTTAACATCAATTTCCACCGGTTAACTCATGGACTCGCCGCCATTGTTCATCTGTAACTTTAAAATTGGTACTGTTGGGGGCACGAATTACTAACAGGGTTTGGAGGATGGGATCTTGTTTACAGTCGGACCGCAGTAGGGGGTTATCTAAGAGCTTGGTAGTGAATTTGATTTGGGCGCAGGGTTTATAACCTAAGCGAGTTTTATCAATCCAGTAGTTGCGATCGGGAATGTCTTTGAGGGGCTCTGCGGGTGCAATCACTTCCGCAATGGCATATACTCCGGCGGCGCTTCCGGCTTTCCAAATTAATACACCATCACCGACGCTGATATCTTTACGGTAGCGGGTGACTAACCAGGGCATTTGCTGGAAATCACGGATACCATCAAGCACCCGATAATATTTGGGATTACCTTGGAATAGCCAGTATGCCATCAAATTGCGCTCTCTCTCTGTTCAGTATCCAACACTCCCACCCGACAATATTGGCATGGGGGATAATCTGATCATACATCTGATCAGCCTTGGGGAAGGTGAGAATTTAACCTAAGCGTTAAAGACGTTGGCAATTGTCCAAATATCGACTAGGATTAACAGGAGAGTGCAACAGAACAGAATTAAATACATCCAGGGCTGAGATAAAGGCCGCACGTCAGTAGTATCAATTCCGGTTTTTTGTTGCACGATCGCCACTAACTTCCCAAAGCCAGCAATTCGCATGGGTAGCAAATAACCTTCCCCAGACTCACTGAGGAAATAATAAACTAATCCGCCTTGTCCGGTGGTTCTCGGACGTAGCGATCGCACCTCTGACCAATTTAAACACCAACCCCGCCGCCAAAACAGTCGCACCCACGCCGGATAGGTTACTTCAATAGTGCGATCGTTCACCACTACTCGCTCACTCAGCGCCCCGTAGACAGCCACACCCCCTAAAATAATACCTCCCCATAATAGTTGGGGAGAAATGGGTGTATCGGCGACGATAGCTAGGAATGGGAGAGGAATCATCAACGCACCATACAAACTTAGCAAGGTTATTCGCACAATTGGGGAAATACGAAAAACCACATTTTCTGAATCCATATTTTTAACGAGTTCTTCACTGCTATCAACACAATATTAATATCAGATCGGGTTGATTGCAGTGGCTCAGATATGGCTCCGGTGCGTCAGTTTTCCATGGTCTGGTGATGATTCGGATTATCTGGGTCTGACGCACCCTACTCTGGTGCGTCAGTTTTCCATGGTCTGGTGATGATTCGGATTATCTGGGTCTGACGC